>JAEEUB010000003.1 GCA_016286785.1 Candidatus Saccharimonadota bacterium | reverse complement strand
CGCTACCAACTGCGCCACACCCAGGCGTGTGGACCTGGTCATCCTTCGCTTCGCAAAGGCAGACCATACTGCGTCGCTTCGGAAAAGAAAACAAGTTTTCTTTTCGCTCAGCTCCTGGTATGGTCGGGGCTAGGAGATTTGAACTCCTGACCTCACGCACCCCATGCGTGCGCGCTACCGGGCTGCGCCAAGCCCCGCTTTAACTGATAAAAAATGGTCTGGGTGACTGGACTTGAACCAGCGGCCTCGACTTCCCAAAAGTCGCGCGCTACCAACTGCGCCACACCCAGGCGTAGATACATTATATCACAAATATGATAAAAAGGTTAAATGCCGAATTTTATATTTTTTATTTTTTGAGTGCTAATCTAATTCTTTCTTCTACGGAAAGGGTTTTATCCACTTTTTCTAGTGCCGATGTGGCTTCTTTTAGTGGGAAGCCAAGAGCAATTAAGGCATCTAGGGCTTCGTCTGGCTGAGTATCTACATCCTTAGTTAACGAAGGGGTAGTGGTGCCATAGTGCGAAGGTGTTCCAACTTTGTCGCGTAGATCTACAATTACTCGCTCGGCGCTCTTTTTGCCTACGCCGGTTGCTTTAGATATAAAAGCTGAGTCCGCGTTAGCGATAGCGTTTCTTACTTCCTCCGCCTCGGCAAGAGATAAGATAGCAATTGCGGCTTTTGGGCCAATTCCCTGCACGCTAATTAGGAGTTCGAATATCTTTTTTGCCGATAAAGACGAAAAGCCATATAGCTCCTCGGCATTTTCTCTTACTTGGTGGTAGGTAAAGAATTTTCGTTCTTCCCCTAGTTTTACGCTTTCAAAATCTGGGGTAGGGACCATAATTTCGTAACCTACTCCGTGCACGTCCAAAATTAACGCATTGCCAAATTTTTCTTCGATTTTGCCTTTAAGATGAGCTATCATGGATTATATTATACACCACCTGATTTTTTCTTTTTGCAAGAATTAGAGAACTTATCTACTACTACCACTTCATCTTTGCGGTATAAAAATCCGCACGTAATTGCAGCAGCCAGAGCATCAGCCGCGTCATCTGGCTTTGGTTTTTTCTCTAAGCCAAGATGTATCCGCACCATTTCTTCCATCTGGGTTTTAGTAGCCGAACCATAGCCGGTCATGGATTTTTTGATTTCGTTTGGTGTGTATTCGCGGACTATCACTCCTTTTTGAGCGGCTACTAGCAAAATCACTCCGCGGGCTTCCGCTACAGCAATGCCCGTAGTGATGTTTTTAGAAAAGAACAGCTTTTCAATCGCTACAATTTCTGGCTTAGTTTCATCAAATACCTCACTTAAAGAATCATATAATTCGTGTAAACGCTCTGCCATTGGCGCATCGATTTTGGTAGTTACCGCACCATAGTCTAGGGCTTTAGCACCCGCACGGCTAGTAGTTTCAATTAACCCAAAGCCCGTAATTCCAATTCCTGGATCGATGCCTAAAATTCTCATAACTATATTATATAACAACTAACTATTAGTTTTGAGACCATAAGCTTGGCCGAACGGCCTTGAGTGTGTCTCAAAACTAATAGTTAGTTGTTGTTATCTCACGTATTTGATGAGGGTTTCTCTTAGATCTTTAGCGGGAATTACGAATTTGTCGCGAATTGTAGCAGGGCCGATGGCATGTTTAAAACCAAGTTTTTTAGCTTCGGCGATACGCTGATCGGCGCGAAATGCCGAACGGATTTCGCCACCCAATCCGACCTCGCCAAAGACTACATAATCTTCGCCTAGTTTTCTTCCGGCCGCGGCCGAGGCGATGGCCATGCAAACTGCTAGGTCTGCCGCAGAATCATTGATTTTCATGCCGCCAACCACGTTGATAAAAATATCTTTATCGTTTAGCTTTAATTTGGTGCGACGCTCTAAGACGGCTATTAGAAGATTTAATCTATTGATATCAAAACCGCTAGCGGTGCGCTTAGGATAGCCAAAATTGGTATTTGTGGCAAGCGCCTGAATTTCCACTAGGATTGGGCGGTTGCCCTCTAGGGTTGCTAAAATAATTGAGCCGTCCGTATTGGTGCGCTCCGCTAGAAGTGCCGCCGAAGGATTTTGGACTTCGCTTAAACCGTTTTCGGCCATGGCAAAAATTGCGACCTCGTTTGTGGAGCCAAAACGGTTTTTAACTGCGCGAACCGTTTTGAATCCGCCATACCTATCACCTTCAAAATTCAGCACCACGTCGACTAAGTGTTCTAAAACTTTTGGACCGGCTAGCGTACCATCTTTTGTTACATGGCCCACAATTATTACTGCAGTATCGGTGCTTTTGGCCGCCCGGATTATCAGATTGCCGGAATTTGTAACCTGCGAGACGGTACCCGGGGCAGAAGAAATCTCGTCCATTGCGAGGGTTTGAATTGAGTCCACAATCACGAGATCAAACTCGCCAGATTCGATTGTTTTTGCAATATCATTGGCCGAGGTTGAAGCCGCAAAACTAAGTTTTTCCGCCTCTGCGCCTAGCCTAATGGCTCGTAGTTTTACTTGACCTGCAGATTCTTCACCCGAAACGTATAGTACATTATGTTTTTTAGCAACTTCGGCACAAATTTGCATAAGCAGAGTAGATTTTCCGATTCCTGGTTGCCCAGCAAGTAGCGACACTGATCCCATTAAAATTCCCCCGCCCAGTACCGTGTTTAAATCTGGAAACTCGGTAAGTAGGCGTGCTTTAGCATCAGAAGGCACAACCGTTGAAATCTTCACAAAATCTAGTTTCTTTCCAGAAACTTGCCCCTTAGCTAGGGCAGATTTTTTAGATGATTCTGATTCTATTATTTGTTCAACTAAAGAATTCCAGGCGCTACAATTGGGGCATTGCCCAACCCACTTAGCATAGACAGCTCCACACTGCTGGCAGACAAAACTAGTTTTTGCTTTCATTCGCTAATTATATCACACTAATATCTTGGGGACAGCTCGCGGACATACGAGTTCTTAAGGGAGGTGTTTGCGTCAACATTGACTTCTTTTCCTCCCCACAAATAAAGTGAAGGATCAAAGTTGATGATTTCGGCTGGAACAATGGAATTATTTCCAGTTCCAGCGCCATAGGTGCGGTCTGCTTTTAGTTTTTTTGCAATGATGGCACCATTAATTATTAGTTGATTGGAACGATTACGACTATTTATATCTTCGCCATTGCTACAAGTATCTACTGTTTCTTTTGCAATAATAAGAGCGTCTATGCGCGATACTTTGCAGAAAATATTAACATTCTTAGCATAGATTACGACTTTAGGTATAGAATCTAGAGACGTATAGCTTCCGGTGTATTTTATGTCTTTATCAATATTAATGTCTCCGTCTGGATTGCTAATAAATACCGTACCAGAGTCAATTTCGCCACTAAATTCAGAAGGATCGGAGTACCTTGTAATATTTGCATTTTCGTTAGCGAGAGCTTGAGTGATGAAATCCGAATCGTTAGAAAGTCCGCCAAAGGAGATGTCTAGAGAGCCTGTTTTTTTATTTTGACAATCATTGTTAGCAAAGGATAGAGGACTAGCCTCGCAGAAATTGTTGCCTTTTGCGCCACCAGGGTTGGCGGCGGAGTTTGGCCCAGAGTAACCGTAACCTGCGCCGCTAGCCATACCCGTAACTGCTCCACCAGAGATAATGCCAAGTTCTCCCCAGGAGCCAAATGTATGGAGGTTACCATCAATAGTTTTAGCTGCGGTGCTTGTATTTATTTCTCCGCTAGAGTAGATATTGCCGCCCCATACTTGGAGTGATGGTCTTTTGGCTACTACAAAACATTTTTCTTCCGAAAAAGCCCAGTTATTCAGATTGCTCTCGTCGTAGTATTTTGAGTTTAAATTAGTATCGTTACCACTGTCTTTTGGATACACTAATGACTGAAAGCAAATTTTAGACCCCGCAGGAACATCTGGAATAATAAGGCTTGCCTCTCGTGATATTGTTTCGCTTTCTAAGTTATCATTATCGTGCAATGTGCCGTTTTTCTCTTCGCTATATGTCCAGCTCTCTCCACCATCTGATGTCATACGCATTTTGTATTTTGCATCTCTCACGATTGTTGCGTATGCATTACCCCCAATAGTGTTATTCTTCCTAGTCCCAACTATAGTAGAATATTTAATCGTTGCGTTCTGACCGGCGTAGACTATTTTTTCGTCTGGGTTATCGGTAATTTCTGTTCTGTTTGAGAAGTTGTATGGTACCTTTATATAATCACTGTCAGAAACGACAGAATTATTAATATTAACAACAAATCCAGTACCGTCCACGTATGTTATATCTGCGGATTTTGGTGTAGTCTTGCAATCATCCTTGCTGATATTTGTTTGCACTACAGCCGTTAGCGTTTGGCCAACGTAATATTTGGTAATTTTACTATTCCTATCAATGGTGTAATTTGAGAAGTCACCATTTCTCTTTTTGGTATCACCACCGACAATGACTTCATTATTGGCGTTTTTTAGCCGGATAGAGAATGCGTTCTTCCAGTCTGGCTCTATTAGTTTATTAAACCTACTGATTATTGTGCCACTGGTTTCATCCGTAGTTTTATTAATAACTAGGCGTTTTGGAGAAAGATTGGCCGCGTACTGTGCTTTGGGCGTATAAGAACCTTGCAGGTAGACCGTATCCGTTGGCTTAACATATAGAGGTTTAGTGTCTGGTGCATGATTAAACTTGGCACTATTATTTTTCTTAACCATCATAGTGATACTGGAGCCCAGGTTACTGATTGCGTATGCGCAAATCGTAACACTCTTAGTAGTATTTGCGCCGTAATCCCCATATGGGTGAAAGGTGAGTCGATAACAGGCACTCTGCCCCGGCTTGATCGCAACCGTATATTCCTTTATTAATTTGGCTGTGCCATTCTTTTCCGTCGGATCAAAAGATTCATTCGATTCTTTGGCCTCAAACTTACTGGAGCTGACCTTTTTTTCCAGGACACTATATTTGCTTTCGCCGGAACCGGTTATTCTTTTCATATTGAGGGTGAATGTTGTATTACAACCGTCGGTTAGGTTATTACATGTAAAGACTCGCTTTGCTGTATTGTCATCGTTTGTGTAGCCGGTAGTATTTTTGGATCCCGATTTAGCTTCGGCTTGAAATGATTTATATTCGTATACGGCGTATACGGTCTGATTGGATTTTAAGTTATCTACAGTGTAGTCGGCTCCGCCAGATGGAGAACCGCTAGTTTTATTGGTCCTCCAGCCAAGGAAGGTCCAGTCCGCCATTTCGCGACGTGTGACTTTTGCACTTTTGCCAGATGGGACTGTACTTGTGACATCAGAAAGCCCAGGGACACTATTGCCGTTCTTATCTACAGCTACACCTGTTAGGGTGGCTTGGAGTGCTGCACAAAAGTAACCAGCATAACTTGGAATGCTGTTACCGTTATTTTCAAGTTCATAAATGTGATTGGCCGCCCATGCCGTGATCCTTTGCCCTGATGACAGGGTATTATTAGCGATGGCGGACACTATCTGGTCGTAACCTAGAGCATTGTAATTATTATATTCTGCATCCGAGATTTTATCATCATCTCCTCTCTTAGCTGGCCCAAAATGAGTATTGGGGTACCATCCATAATATGTACTATCCCATCCGTATGCTATGTAATAGTTTGTTAGCGATGACTTGCAATTATCCTTTATGCCCCCTACGCCGCCAGGTTCAGTTAAAATTGCAGCGGCATTATCATCATTGCGTAACGGATCGTCCTCCGGTCCAGAATATGCACCACTACCGCTAGTTTTATAGATATGCCAACTTGCTCCGCCACCGGATGCGCCACCGTCACAAAGCCCAGTATACGCTCTTGTAGACCAACAGCTTGCGTCCCAGCCATCGGAGCCGGAACCGCCACCCGTAAAAGCTAATGTGTCAGTATTTATTGCGCAAGCAATCGCAATGGTAAGGCAAATAATTAATAATGGTCTAAAAGCCACTCGCATCGCCATCTCCTTTAATATTGTTTGCAAGATTTAGATATTGTTTTACTAGTTCTTCGTTACCGCACTCATGACTAGTAGCTACAGCATTCATATAGAAAGCACCTAGAGCTTCTTGGCTCAAGCCATCGATATTTTCTTTATATAGAGCAAGGGCACTGAGGCAATCGCCAGAGTTTACAAGCGCCTTAGATTTCCTTCCAATCAGTATAACAAGTTCGGGTTCGTCTTTTGCGTCTTTGGCCCTTAAAATTGCTTTGTCGTAGGCAGCCATTTTACCACCTGCGTCGTCTTGATACCTTTCTTCTATGCAGCTTAGTAGCTCCGAGGTTTCCATTAGGCCTCCGTCACAATCCGCTTGGTCGCCATCCAGACCGCCTTTTGAGGCATTAATAATGATTACGGCAATCAATCCGATAGCAAGTATGATGAGGAGAGCGAGAACAATAAGAAGTGCCTTTTTGTTTGGTTTTTTTTCACTTTCGCCCATGTTCTTATGTTAACATAAGCAGGATAGAAGCTCAAGTTTTGTAGGTAAAGTTTCCTCTTAACCAGCCGTCGGCTGGGCCGGCGGAAAGCATGAGTACCAAGTAGCCTTCATCCACATATTGACGCAATTTGTCTCTTAGGTCGTTATTTAGTTCTGCTACTTCGGCGGATTCGGAATTAGCTAGCGACTTAATAAAAGTATCTGGCTGTATTACTTCTAGGTTTGGATTTTCTCTTGTGAGGTAAGTTGGAATCCAAAAGATTTTATTGGCACCCAGGAAGGCATCTTTATAGCCATTAAAGACTTCGTGTTGGCGCGTGTTTTGGTGCGGTTGATACACAACCACAATTCCCTTTTTGCCTTGGAATCTTGCTTCGTCTTTTGCCACATCGATCGTTGCGGCAATTTCTTCTGGATGATGGGCGTAGTCGGAATAAACGCCATCAACTATTTTTTCGAACCTGCGGCCTACGCCTGGAAATTGATTTAAGGCATCTATGATTTTTTCCGGCTGAATATTTGGAGACATTTCTAGTATTGCGGCCGCAGCAAGGCTGGCATCTTTTCTTCTTTTTTCGCCAGCCAATTCAAATTTTCCTTCGTAAATACCGTTTTCTATAATTTTGCGGCTTTGAGATTTGAATTGATTAAATGCAGTCAAGTATTCATCTCTAGTAGGGTAAGTATCTGGATGGTCATAGGAGATTGAAGGAATGATAGATAGCCACGGGTGATATTTTAAGAAATTACGATCGTATTCGTCTGCTTCGTAAATAAAAAATTCGTCATTTTTATGATAAGCTCCGCTTGGCGCAAATCCTAGTGTAGTCCCCACAATATATGCTGCTTTGATGTTTAGCTTTTTAGCAGCAAAGACAATCATTGAGGTAGTGGTGGTTTTACCGTGGGTGCCGGCTACCGCTACCATTTTTAAATGCAATTCATCAACTAGATGCGCAGTAAAATCATCACGCTTGGTACATTTTATACCAGTTTTTAGGGCCAAAGTTAGTTCAGGATGTTCTGGTGGCAAAGCCGACGTGTAAACAAACCAATCAATACCATCTTCTAATTTTTGCTTTAAGAACTGGCCGTCTTGTGTGCCGATTTTTACTTCTATTCCAGCTTTTAGTAGCTCGTCATAAATTGCACCTTTGCTTAAATCGGAGCCGCACACATCATAACCGGCCTGCCTTGCCATCAGTGCAAGAGGCCCCATACCGGTTCCAGATATACCAGATATGTATACTTTCATGATATAATTTATTATACAATGAAAGTTAATTCCGAACAAGAAATGATGCACTTTGGCGAGAAGTTCGCTCGAGATTTGCGATTAGGCGAGAAATCTGCTACGGTGATTGAGCTGATTGGCGATGTTGGTGCAGGCAAAACCACTTTTACACGTGGACTTGCGGTTGGGCTTGGTATTAAAAAACCAATTACTAGCCCCAGCTTTACGATTTCAAAATCCTATGCTTTGCCGGATGGCGGCAGGCTAATTCATTATGATTTTTATCGTTTACCAGATCCGGGGCTTATGGTAGAAGATTTACAAGAAAATTTGAGCGACCCAAATAATATTATTATTATAGAATGGGGCGAATCCATCACTGATGTCTTGCCCAAAAAGCATTACGTTATTAAAATTGATTATACCGATGACGGTGGGCGCGAGGTAAAAATATGAAACTGTATCTAGATACTAGTACTCCAGAAACTATTCTTAGAATTGATGGCACTGAGTATCGCTATAATTTTGA
The DNA here is from genome assembly GCA_016286785.1 of Candidatus Saccharimonadota bacterium. Lineage (GTDB taxonomy): Bacteria > Patescibacteriota > Saccharimonadia > Saccharimonadales > Saccharimonadaceae > Nanosyncoccus. The sequence continues at coordinate 60,769 of JAEEUB010000003.1, read as the reverse complement.
TCGCGACTTAGCAGAAAAACTGCTTGAATTTATTCACGAAAAATTACAAGAGCATGGTAAAGATTTTAACGATATCACAGAAATTACTTTTATGTCTGGGCCGGGCTCTTTTACTGGACTTAGGATTGGGGCGGCGATTGTTAACACTCTAGCATCAGAACTGGATATTCCGCTTTTAAACCATCATGGGCAAAAACTCCCCATTATTATTCCAGAATATGGGCGTGGGGCTAATATTTCTAGACCCGTTAAATAGTTAGTTTTTATTTTTTATCAATACGTGAGTAATCATTATTACGAGAATCGCAATTGCGACTATAGCCACTCCTTCGATTGTAGCTATAACCATATATCCTTTGGTTTCATCGGGGCGAACAGTCATACTTCTGCCTAGTGGCTTAATATATGAAGGGTCCGATGGGTCGTAAGCAATTTGAGCGCCACTAGCATCTGCCAGCTCTGAGTTTACTATATCTAGATTTATATTGTTAAATATTACGCCAAAGGTTGACTCAGCCGAGTCGCGATCAGCATGAAAAACCCTAATGATTGAGTCTCCGCTCGGTTCAACACTAATTCCCGAATAAGCATAGTCCTCGTCGTTTATGGAAGTATAGACTTCTCCTTTTTTATTAATTGCAAATTCGCCCCTCATTGATTCGTGGATGCCACCAAGGTCGATAGCTAATTTATCGTCCACAAACACAAAAGTGTCGTCGTCTGCATCAATCGTAAAATGCTCTTCGCCGCTGGCGGTCGATTTAAATGGTATTGCAAAGCTCATAGTAAATAAATGATTATGACTATCATTATTCACGGAATCGTTGGTGCTAAATTTTGCGTCGTCGAGCGGATAGAATGTGTCACTTTTATATGAGAAGAGCGCATTGCTTTTATCGTATTCTAGTCGAATCTGACCCATGTAGCTTTGACTTTTGCCGGCCACATTAGAAAACCACCTAGTAAAATCCGTCATGCCGCGGTTTGTGATAAGATTCCCGCCTTTTGCTACTGGTAAGTATTCGTCATTTAAATAATAATCAACCAGGCCTTGCTCTAGCCTACTGCTATAATAGCCACATTTTGTCCACTCAAATTGACGAGACTTTAGAGCCTCGTTTTGATTTTGATCGTAGATGTTTACGCACTCGTCGGATAGCTGATCGAAATAGATGACATTAAGCGCTACTTCTCCCCCATCGTCAAGGCCTGCGCTTGCCAGAATAGCGCTCGGCGTCTTTGATAATTCAATTCCGTGTATCTCGCCAATAGCTCGAGACATGCCAGTGATAGCGAATAGACCACCGATAGCTAAGACTATAAGTGAAACTGCCCCAAAAACTTTAAGTTTTTGCCCTTTTTGCTTGCACTTTTTATTCATGCTAGTTTAAGTATAAGGCTTTTTAAAAAAAGAATCAAGATTTTAGGATTATTCGGTGATTCCGAGACTATCGTCTGTTAGTGCGCTAGCATTAAACGAATCACTATATTCATCGATTGATTTTGTGACTGTGCTTAGGTTTTTTTGATATTCTTCGAGCGCCTCGGCGTTTAGCTTTTCGACTTTACTAAAATTGTATTCTTCTTCCTCCACATCCTCGCTTTCAATCTCTTCTTCGTCTGGCAAGAATCCGGGGCGCGAACGGTCGAGATAAATATCACCAGAGTTGTGATAGATGGCTAGCGAAATGCCAGTTGTAATTAGTGCGACAATTGTGGCGATAATTCCGAGAAGAACGAGGTTTCTGCTGCCTTTGATTTGAGCTGCGTTTTTTTCGTCTTTTGTCATAGCTTACTCCCAACTTTTTCTACTAGTCCAATATGCTCAGAGATTAGGCGTCTCATTTTTAAGGTATCCTGCTCCATGGTTTTACGACGTTGTCTTACGTCTACTAGCTTATCGTAAAACTGTTCTGGTTCGTTTTTGCAATCTATAGCTACTAGTTCCTCTAGCATTTGCTGGTATTTAGTGAAGTCGTTAGCAAAAGTATTTTTAGTTTTTGCTAGTTCGTTTTGGTTGTCGATAAAACCAGCGCTTGATAGGTTATTCTCGACCAATTTAACATTAAGTGGTGTAACAAAATTTGTCATGATTTTATCGTAATAAGTGCCGAGGTGTACTCTAGATTTAGCGTCCTCACGTTGTACTAATCTAAGATCAGTTTTAATGTCGTCGCAGCGCTTAATGATGATGGTTTTTTGGGCATCAGAAATAGCTGCAGCGTTTAGAACTTGGCAAGCCGTGGCAAGTAAACAGATAACGACTAGGGTTATATAACAAAATTTACGCTTTAAATGCATACCATGATTATAGCATAGACTTAGAGTTTTTAGAGCTAAGGATACTTACTCATAATCCGGCCGTTGTAGCACCGAGAATAAACTTTTTAACCTATGCTATAATTAATCCATGAAGATAAATGAAAATATTCTCATCTCTAGCCTTACAACTATGCGGCTTGGCGGGCCAGCTAGATACGTAGTGGAGGTGGAAAGCTACGACGATGTTGCCGAGGCTTTTGGCTTTGCCAGGCAATTTGGTTTACCAACTTTTGCTTTGGGATATGGCGCAAATACGATTGGGCACGACGAGGGTTTTAACGGTGTAGTTGTTATTAATCGTATGCTCGGAATCGACGAAAAACCAACAACAGACGGCGTTAGGCTTAAGATTATGGGGGGAGAATATTGGGACGACGTAGTGGCTTATGCCTGCAAAAAAGGTTTGACGGGGATTGAAGCGCTTAGTAAAATTCCGGGGCTAGCGGCTTCGGCGCCAGTCCAAAACATTGGTGCGTATGGTCAGGAAATTGCCGATACGCTTGTAGAAATTGATGTTTTTGATACTAGCGACTCTTCTTACAAAACTCTTTCTAAATCGGATTTAAAGTTTTCTTATCGAAAGAGTATTTTAAATACCACCGACATTAATCGTTATTTTGTAATCTCGATAACCCTTGATCTAAAATCGGGCGAAATGCCACGCCCGTTCTATAATTCAATTGAGCAGTATATGAAAGAGCATTCTATCTCTGACTGCAGCCCGCAAAGCATACGACAAATCGTTAGTGCGATTCGTGATTCAAAATTGCCCGATCCCATGGAACAGGCAAGTTCTGGTTCGTTTTTTAAAAATATTTACCTTGACAATAATGAAGCTCTGATTGCCGAATCTAAAGGATATCCGGTATACCGAGGCAAAGACGGCAATAAGATTAATTCCGGTTGGTTGATTGATCAGGCTGGACTAAAAGGTAGGCTCCTGCACGGAATGCGAGTTAGCGAAAAGGCTCCGCTCGTACTCATCAACGAATCGGCTAAAGGATATAATGATTTAAAGGCGGCCAGAGCCGAGATTGTTGCTAAAGTTTATGATAAATTTGGCTATTGGCTTGAGCAGGAACCAGTGGAGCTACAATGAAAATTCTAGACGGCCGCGAATTAGCTGGCTTTATTAAGGAGCGCCAAGCATATCAAGTGCGGGGGATGAGTAAAAAACCGAAGCTTTTGATTGTCCGCGATAGCGATGATCCGGTAATATTAAAGTATGTAAACCTCAAAGTACTATATGGGGCAGATATAGGTATTATGGTAGAAGATTATAAGGCTAAAAATTTTGATGATTTAGCAAAAAAGATTACCGCAGCAAATAGCGATCCGTCGGTTTCTGGTATCATTGTTCAACTCCCGATCAAAGAAAAGGAGCGCACCGATGAGCTTTGTAATCTTATTAATCCCGATAAAGACGTGGATGGACTGGGCGAGGGTGCTAGATTTGATTCTGCCACTGCTACTGCCATTAACTGGCTTCTAAACGGGTATAATATTGAGCTCAAAAACCAACGAATTGCCATAGTTGGACGCGGAAAATTAGTAGGCGCTCCACTGTTAAAGATGTTCTATGATTCTGGACTAGACGTGGAACTGTTTCATCGAGGATCGGATTTATCTAAGCTTAATGAATATGATGTAATAATTACCGCAACGGGAGTTTCGGGACTGATTGATAGTTCAATGATTAAGCCGGGCGCCGTCGTAGTGGATGCTGGTACCGCTAGTGAGGATGGTGTGCTTAAGGGGGATCTAACGGACGACGTGAGGGGCCTCACTAATCTTTCTGCTATTACGCCAAAAACTGGCGGCGTAGGACCACTTACGATTGCATGCTTATTTGAGCATATGATAGCTGCTGGGGCGATGGATGGGCATTAAGTAGCCATTCAATAAATAGTTCTTGAAGCAATCGTGGAACATCACCGTTCTCGGTCGATTCTTCCTTCTTTTATATTTCTCTCAGGAAGCCAGTTGAGGACTGTCTTGTTATGCTTATTGAACTGCCCCATATTATTACCTATGCGGTATGCGGCGCCATCTTGCGTTCCTCTAGTTCTTGAACTTTTTTATGTTTCTGTTTTAACTTGATGAGCTCCATTTACTTGCAATTTCGCTAACGTTTCCCCCTTCGAGTATCGTCAAAGTGTCTCGGTGCATTTGTGCCAGTGTTCTTCTGTCAGCTTTATCGAATACTTCCCCTAATTCCCCCTTAATCGCTTGCTGCACGTCTTGTAGAGTCTTACCTTCTCCATACGATCCTCCATCCAACATCGCCTTAATCATGCCCGGCGTTAAGAAGCGAAGCTGGTCTGCATTATCGAACCCTAATTCCTCGGCCTTAATCTTTTTCTCCTTAATTGTACTATTCACAAGGCTCTGATAGTCGTTTTCGGTACTATGCGACGATGAGCCCGTCAATAGTACTTTACCCAATTGCTGGTTGTCCAGATCTATGCCACTATCTGGATCTAAGATAAATGTCAAATCATCTTTGCTGAGGCTCATTGCGGCTTTATCGCCCTTATCCGTAAGGCGTGTAGCGTACGCTTTAGTGAGATAACTTTTAAAATCCTTTGGACCAGGAATCTTGTCGTTACCCTCATAGGCGGCGTAACCGGACAATAAATCAACGCCGCTTGCGCCCATATCAGCAACTAGTTTTTGCCTGAAGGAGCTGTTCATCTTTCCCCAATTTGCATCTCGCAATGTTTCATAGGCTCTTTTAGGATCAGTCTTGATTAGATTACGAAGGGCTGCTCTGGCGCGCTCGGCGTCATTAGACCTTATTGCACTCTCGAAGGATGCGCCGACGGTTTTAGCATCTTGACCACTAAACAAATCTTCGTATGTCCTTAGGCTCGTGCTTTCCCTAAAATTGACTTTCGAAGAGGCGTCCCTTAATAGGGCCTGCTCATGGAAGCTAAGACTTTTGTCCTCTTTAGCTAAATCCGCAGCTCTTTTTTCAAGTCTTTCTTTCAGATCTTTTGCTCTCAGATAAGATGTCTGCATTGTTGCATCTCTGTATATCTCGGAACTTTGAACTCCCCTTCGAGCTTCTTTTATTCCGCTAGATACTTTTTCGCCAATTGACTGGAATACTGAGCCTATCTGACCTATAGATGATAGCGCGCTTCTCAATAGCGAGGGCAGTAGGAAAAACATTACGAACGGCGCAAGAATACCAATAATTTTCATTACGATGTCGTCCGTAGTGCTAGAAATGCCTTTAATTATGGAGCTAATTCCACCTAACGCTCCACAAATTGGGAATAGAACTACGACCGCTTTAAGGGCGCTCAGCCACTTTTTAAATAAGCCTTGAGTATTGGGTAATACGTAGAGCGCAAATGCTACCGGAGCTACTGATAGACACAGGATAATTAAAACCATTCTCCCGGAAAGCATTGCAAAGATTATGAAGAGGGCCGATACTGCCCCAAGGACAGCCAAGACCACCATAACAACAATCATAGGGAAAGACGCCGTGACCAGTCCTATCGACACAACCGTAGGAGCTATCATGCCAGCGCCGCTAATAGCAGCCATGAGCACGGCCACTGTCGTAGCAATATAATCGCCACCCTCTGCAGCCTGTCCAACCTCCAGGCCTTGGCCGATGACACCAAACAAGTCCCTCAACCCTACGCCTAGTATATTAGATAAATCTATTACTATTGTACAAATAACAAAACTAAGGTTTATTAAAATTGCCGAAATAATAATTCGGGGCAGCATTTTTTTGATACCATAATTATCTATACCAAAACCGGTGATTTGCGAAAAAAGGATAAAGAGAAGAAATATAATCATCAGTATATTCGCAAAACTGCGCGTAACTTGCCAGACTTTATATGCGGCGCTGTCATAATCGTATAACGTTGTGTCCACGTTTAGAAATTTTTGCACAAACCGATCCATATCGTTAGCAGTATATGTGAGATTTTCTAAGCTAGGACACAGAATCCAACCCTGGCCATTTAAATTCCCCTTTTCGCATAATTCTCTTATAGAGTTTGTTTGTCCAGAAATTGGGTCCCGATCTTCTATAGAATCAACGTCCTCGAGCTTGGAAGTGTCAACATTGTTTAGCCAATTGATTATATTGTCTAGAGTAACGGTTTGTATCGCTGGGAACGGACGGTCACTATTTACAATGTTTACATTGATTGAGGAGGGGGAAGCCCCGTTGAAGCTAATCCTACAGTTCTTGAAGTCATTACCGCTTTTTAGTTTTACCAAGTATTCATTATCACCAACTGTACCGTCATTTTCGCACACTATGGTGTTAGCAGATTTTTGTATATAATAGGTATATAGATTATATCTTTCATCATTAGTAAGATATAGATTATCGGGGCCAGATAATAGTTTTATTGAATTAGCGATGCTGTCTGAGCTGTGTTTTATGAAACTGTAGGTACCGATATTGCCCTGATTTATTATTCCGCTACTAAAACTAATCGTTACTTTAGTATCGCCTCCATCATATCCTTGTATATATGATGGCGCCAAAGATCGAAGAGCCATTTCTGTTTTGTTCGCGAACTTTGTGATATCAGAATCGTATTCAATATATGCTTCGTGCACGGGCGAACCCGAATCCCAAATCGCACCCCATGGCTTTACCACTTCTACTTTCATGCCATTATCGTCGAGCTTGATTTTTATATCTTTGCCAAATTGAGTTTTATCAATCGTATATTTACCGTTGTCACTCCTAGTGATTCTTGCCGAGGAAATATCTTTTGTACTGCAAGTGGTTTTTTCACCAAAAAGATAATTAGTATCGCATATTTGTCTTGCTGCCGATATAGTGAAGAACTGTGCGTTACTAGTGTCATTATCGAACTTATAGCCCACTTTCTCCGTGAGGAACGAATGCGCATCGCTGGTTTTGCTCCAGTCTATGCTTTTTGTGATACCGGCATAATCTAATACCCCAGATTTAGAGAGTGCTCCTTCCCCAAGAAATAAGCCTCTACAGTCTATTTGGGAGCTGTTATTATCATTTGTGCCAAAACCATATGATGGCAGATTTACTGACCCAGCTCTTTTATCGAAAACACTTTCAGATACAAGTCCGCTCTGGTTTTCTTTATTGGATAATGGAGTATTTATAGCGTCCCGGGCGCATGCCGCATATCCGGTAAAGACCCATTTTTTCATGATGGAGGAAGTGTCGGCGGCGTGAACGTTTACGTTTGCGAAAAGGCCAAACATAAGTACTCCAAATATCCATATAGATAGACTCTTAACAACCTTCATCATACTCCCTCCTCTGAGTTAACACCGTATAGTTCCTTATACAACGCAAGAATCACACTTATTGCGTTGTTGTATAAAATGTTTTCATCGTTATCTAATTTACTCATGACGGAGCTTAGATCTTCCGACTCTTGCTCCGACATATTGTAACAGCCTTCAGTGAAGGCCCCGTCTTCTCCCCTGCAGCCGGCGCTTTCGGCTGTGGCAAATATTTTTGCGCAAAGATTTGCAAATCGTTTTTCGTCGTTAATATATGAATTATAAATTACGTCCGAACTTGACTCCGGGAATCTTTCTTTAATAAAATTATCAATACCCTCCACGCCATTTTTTTCGTATAGGTCTTGGTATCTGCCCATGGATATTGTATGATTTTTGGCATAATCATAAAAATATATATCCATGGATTCAATTCCTAGAACATTGCCATCTCCGTTACTGTAGAGGTTTGAAAAATCGGTGTATTTTTCCTTTGCCTTAAGTAGATACTGCTCGAGGTCGTCGCCACTGATGCTTTCGAAGTATGGCTGCGCACCCGCCACATCGTCAATGTTGATTGCCCCGTTGTTTTCTTGCCCATAAACTACATAATTTACATATGAATTGAATGAATTAGTTGTATTGCTGAAAGATTCGCCCCCGCCATCACTGCCAGAAAGAGCCAACCATATTATAAGAACTATACTTAAACACAACACTATAGCAACTAAAACAATTAGCCAAACGTTCCAAACCCCTGATTTTTTAGTTTTGTTGTTGCCAGGGATGGCACCATTAGAACCCATGCCCGCTGGTACCGATTGTGGCATTATATAATTAGCGTTTGCTTGCATGAGCGGAAGCATCTCATTATAATTTGTGTTTTGAGATGGCGGATTGTTACTTAGAGTGTTTGTGTTCGGGCTACTGGGGCTGTTTGGGATGACAGGATTGTTTGAAATGCTTTGACTACTTGGGATATTGAAACCGGTTTGGATATTTTGGCTTTGAGTACTAGGGGCGGTCGAGTAACCTTTATCATTTGATGGCAAGCGAATACCGCCCGGGTTTGTTTCGCTCGGGTTATTACTACTAATAGGACTTTTTTGTGTTGGATCCATATACGTATCTATTATAACATAATCGTTTAAAATATCGAAAAAACTTGGTCAAAAAAGTTAAGTTTTTCGAGCCGGTCTATAAGCTTTTAAGTTTAATCAGACGACAAAAATGAGCCGGGGCTACAGCCCCGGGCTCATTTTTTTAAGTTCCCACTCTAGTTGAAGCGGTCACTTTTACATTAACTTTTTACGACTAGCAATGTAGTAGCCAAGGGTGGTCACTACAGAACCAGCACCAATCGCACCAGTTACGATAGTCTCGGGACCGGTACTCACGATTACGGTTGGAGTGCCCGGATCGATAGGATCGTCTGGGGTTGGGGTTGGAGTTGGACCATCAGGATCCGGAGTTGGCTCTGGATCGGGCGTTGGATCAGGATCTGGAGTCTTTTTACAAGTCTCGTCATCCTTTTTTACCATTACAGATGCGTCGTCTTTGTAGACAACGTTTTGTAGGCTTGAGCTAGATATTGTAGCGTTTGCCCAGTTAACCAATTGGTTATTACCGCAAGCCAAAGATTTATCTACAACTTTGCCGGTGAAGCGTACGATACCATTACGGTTTGAACCATAATCGCCGATTATGATACCATTTTCGGTTAGGTGATCGCCTTCTAGTAATACACCACTTGGGTGGCCAGCATTATATAGATAGGTAGAACCATTGACATATTCAATGTTGGCAGGCAGAACATCTTTGATTGCAACGTTCCTTACGGTTTCAGATAAAAGGTTAGTGAATTCAATTTGGAATTCAACCTCATCGCCAACTTTGGCGTTTACAGATTCACTCCAAGTATTGGTACCCTTAATGCGAACCTGCTTAGAAACCTTAGCCGCCACATAGTTATGAACTTTAACGTCAATGGTAACAAAGCCATCATACTGATAACAGCCTGGGATTTTACCATCTAACTTATCATAGCCGAGTGTAGCACCAGAGGCAACTATCTCGTCAGGAAGCGCTACCGTACCCATTTTGCTGTTAGTGAATTTTGCGGAGCCCTTAACATAATTAAGGTAAATATCTTCGCTAGAGTTTAGAATCACTTCATCCCAGTAACGATTAGGGGTAGCGTTCGAAGAATCGAGATAGCCAATAATCGTATGAGATTTAGCAATGCCCGATGGAACCAAGAAGGACGCCTTTACGCCTTCTGCGATAGCCTTTTCGCCTTTAGGGTTATTGTTGTGAACATATAGACGAATCGTGATGATATCACCATCTTTTACATCGATAGAGGCATTTTGCAAGACACTAGATGTGTCGCCAGCCATTCTTGCGCCCACGAAATCTTCTTCGTCTCCAATTTTACCATTAGAAATTGAGTTAAATGTAATGGTGTCACCAAGGTCACCATTGTTGATTTGTTCGATAGTATAGATCTTGCGGCCATTCGCTGAATCGCCACGAGCGTTTACTATCATCGGAGTAAGCGTAGCTGCAAGCAAAACTGCTGTGGCCGATACGCTAAGCACTGACTTATAAATTTTATTCATAATAATCCTTTCATTAATAGTTTCTTATTTTGCTAGTCGAATTGTTAATATTCGTCTAAACAGCCAAATCGTCTCAGTCTCAAAACTTGGAGTGAAGCCCGGCAACCGAAGTTGCCGGACTCATAAGGTGCTAGTCCGCTAGGGGCTCCACTCTTAGGCCTTTCGGCCTACGCCTCGCCCCCTGTGGAGGGGGACGAGGCACAAGCTATCCACTACTCTTGAATTGACCATTCGGCATCGGGGTCGGCGTTGAGCTCCGATCCGTCAGCCGGACGGTCGAATGATGGGTCGGTGGCAGGGTCATTTGCCGCCTCGGCCCCGTCGTTAAAGACCGTGGTGTCTTCTGGTGCCTCGGTCGACGGGGTAGTGCTAGAGGAGTCTCCTACCTGAGACTCCGTTTCCTCCACCCTTTCCTCGTACTCTTCGTACGAGGTGGGTTGCTCCTCGACGGCGGCAGAGCTGGTTTGAGCTCCGTCACCATTATTGGTGTACGGGCTCCTCCCTTCGCCCGGGTCGGACGCCTGTCCCTGGGTTACGTCTTTGACATACTCAGGTTCGGGCTGCGGTTGAGGTTCCGGTTCGGGCTGCGGGGTGTTCCCGCCCTTGCCCGGCTCCGGAGTGTGCTCCGGAGTGTGCTCCGGAATTTCCGGTACAGGTGTGGGCTTAATACCCAGTCGATCAGCCACGTTTACTGGCTGATATCCGCACTGGGCACGGAAACCGACTGTTTTGTCGTTCTCCGAGCCACCCTTCTTTTTAACCGTGATGACAAGAATGTCACCTGACTCGTGAGTCTCACTCACGACGAGCTTGGGCACTCCGCTATAGGTATACGGAGTGATGTACATCTGGTCGTTAATATCATCCATGTGCACGAGTTTAATGTCGCGCACCTCATTGTCGAGGAATTCGGAGAAGACCTCATACATTCGGGCGATATTCACCTTACCGGATATCAGGTCCTCAACCATGACGTTCATGGTCTTGGCCCAGTCCTTATCATTGCCATTGTAGTAGTCGCCCACGAGATCAGTATCCCGAACGGCGTCCACCGTCGCAATGGCCGCTACAAGGATCAGGGGGTCTTGCTTGATAATCTCCTTAAAATCCTCGTAGTAATCTTTCGCAGCCCAATCGGCATGGTACCGGTTCGGTCCAAAATGGCTGTTGTTGTCCTGATCGCCATCCGATAGAAGCTCGAAGTTATGGAAGACTAGATCGGGGTGGCTGTCCACCAGCTCCTGATATTTCTGATATGCCCCCCTATCACCTTTCTTGTCCTGGGAAGCCTCGGCCTCCTGCGTAGTGGGCGCGGTCTCGTCGGTAACTTCAGTCTCGTCGGTGCCGTTGGTATCCTCGGCGGTCCCGGTCGAGACGGTGGAGCCATTGGGGTCGTTGGAGCTATTGCTCTTTGCGAGGCTGGCGCCACAGGCGCAAAGCGTGCCAATGAGCAACACAATTACCGCAACGATCCCCATTTCGCGGCGATGCTTCTTGATCCAGACCTTGGCGGTCTGGGACCAATTCTTACAATGCTTTGCCACAAGGCATCACTTCCTTTCTGTTAGAATTGGAGAGTAGTATTAGGATAGCTTTCAGATTTCGTTTGAAATCTGAGATGATTTGGTTGTTAATGGCCTTCTCGTTATTTGATAACACACCAAAACCTAGACTGATTACATTTTATCACACTTTAGCTTTTTTGTCAATATAAAAGCCATGGCTTTGACGCTTATGCTAATTTATACTATTTTTAACTGCAATGGCTTAGTCTTATTATGGCGATTTATGTGTTACAATTAACTCATGAAAAAAGTTCTCTCATTTGACGTTGATCAAACCATTAACGTCGCTAAAACCCCTGTTACCGACGAAATTGCAGACCTACTATTAAAGTGTCTCGACCACTTTGAGGTTTGTCCGATTTCTGGGCAAAAATTCGATCAGTTTATGATTCAAATCGTTGATAGGCTAAAAAATCCTACCCCCGAGCAGCTTTCACATCTGCATCTTTTTGTGGCTCAGGGTACGCAGTATTATCGGTTTGATCCCTCCAAAAAAGAGTGGGTACAGGTTTATAATTATCCACTAACTAAAGAACAAGTTGATAAAATTACGAGTACTATTGAGAAAGCGGCACGTGAACTTGGTTTTTGGGAGGAGGATAAGCTCGCCCCTGGCGACGAGATTATTGAAAATCGTTTGTCGCAAGTTACTTTTTCGGCGCTCGGGCAAAAGGCTGGCACCGAGGAGAAATACGCTTGGGACCCGGACCACAAAAAGCGCGATCAGATTGCCGCAAGGTGCAAGGAGCTTGCCCCTGAGTTTGAATACGAAGTAGCCGGCACCACCTCTATTAATGCTGTTACTCCGGGCATGAATAAGTCGTTTGGTATGGCGCATCTCTTGGAGGAGCTTAAAGTTGACAAGTCTGATGTTCTATATTTTGGCGATATGACCCAACCCGGCGGCAATGATTACCCGGTCGTGGAGATGGGATTTGAAACCATCACTGTTAGAAATCACGAGGATACAGCCTTTGCACTAAGAGGGATTTTGGGAATTTTGTAGTCAAATTCGGCACTTGTTGACTTTCTGCAGTTACGTTATAATAAGCTTATGAAAACTTATATCGTGGGCAATTGGAAGCTGAATTTTACAGTTGGCGAATCTTCTATCTATCTTCACAAATTGGTTAAATCTTTACCTAGTTATCGCAATCTTGAGGTAGTAGTGGCGCCCTCAACGCTTTCTTTGCAACCTTTGTCCCTGCAAATTGACCGAAAGCGAATTAAACTGGCGGCTCAGAACGGGTTTTACCGCGACTATGGAGCTTTTACAGGGGAAGTTTCGTTTTCGCAGCTTAGAGGGCTAGTAGATTACGCCATTATCGGCCACTCGGAGCGGCGCTATATCCTTAAAGAGGACGATAAGACCATCCAAAAGAAGGTGGCGGCTGCCATTAGGAATAAAATTAGACCGATTTTATGCGTTGGCGAAATTGAGTCAGAAAGGGCTTTTGGAGAAACTGCCGACACTATCAAAGATCAACTGTTAGGTGGATTAGCAGATGTTTCGGACGATGATTTGTCCAAAGTAATAATAGCCTATGAGCCGGTTTGGGCGATTTCTAGCGTTAAGGGAGCAAAACTGGCTTCACCTAGCGAAGTCGCCGAAGCTATAGATATTATTCGCCAAACCCTAATCGAAACATACGGAGCTGAGGCCGCCAAAAAAATAACTGTTTTGTTTGGCGGAAGCGTTTCCCCGTCTAATGCTGGTGGATATTTAACCATTCCTGGCGTAAACGGATTATTGGTTGGTGGGGCTAGTTTGATTTTACATGAATTTGTTGATATAATAGAGATAGCTAAGAAAGTACAAGCATGAATAAACAGTATTTAGATTTTGTGCCGTCAAAAAGACCTACCACGAGCCCTCGGCCTCGTGGCGCAAATGTTTCGAGAACTACGCCTAGAAAAGTCAGCTCTAGCGTAGCGGTCGCGTCTCGCCAATCACGAGTTGTGGCGGCTTCTAACACAAAGCCAGCGATTCGCCAGGCTGCTCGCCCGAGTGCTGGGGTTGGTTTTGAATCCCATACTTCTAAGGGAGTTGAGCTAGGGGTAATAGAGGACTTGTCGTCTAAGTTTATAAAAACTAATACCGATAAGCGCCCGCTTAATAGTGAAAAACCAGCCGCTACTCAAACACAACCAAAAACTCAAGCAGTAGAAAAGAAAGGCCGAGCGAGCGATAGTAAAAACAAGAAATCATTCAACAAAAAGAGCAAGGTTAAGAGTTCTGGTGCATCATCCGAATACAAGACTCCTAAATCTCCGTTTATTAATCTTGATAAGGTTACTAAACGGCCGCTTTCAAAGAATGTTTACAAAAAGGAAGTCGCTGCGCCAAAAGAGGTGCCAAAGGGGCCGGTTACAATCATTAATAAGCCCGAAAAAGAATCTCATATTGGTTTAATAATCACTATTATCATAACGATTATTCTGGGTGCAGCTGCTGGCACTGTGGCCTTCCTTCTATTGCCAAAATAGGGTAATGTGCTATAATGATAAGCGGTGGGATTAGCTCAGATGGTTAGAGCGTCTGATTGTGGTCCAGAAGGTCGTGGGTTCGATTCCCATATCCCACCCCATAAATGCGGGTATAGTACAGCGGTTAGTATATCAGTTTTCCAAACTGAGGATTGGAGTTCGACCCTCCATACCCGCACCAGTAAAAAATGAGAGCTTGCTCTTATTTTTTTGTCTATAGAATTCTTTTGATGTATAATTAAACCATGAATATTTTGGTAGTGGGCAACGTCTTAAAGGACGTTTATCTAAATCTTGATGGCAGGACTGAGAAATTTGAAATTGACAGGGCTGGCGTGGATTGGCTCGATCTTAGCTTTGATGCTAGTGAGCATTTCTTTTTTAACCGTGGCTGCAGTTTTGGTGGCGCAGCGATTACGCTTGAAGTTTTTAAAAAGCTGGGGCTTTCGGCCACCATCGCCGATCATTCAATTTCGTTTGTTGATGACGAATTTAAAACCAGCGACCCGGCAGAGGTTTATCGGTATATTTTGGTGTCAGATAGTGGAGTTAGCTATCTTGCGCCTTCTAGTTTTAAAAAGACCACTTTTAATCCTCCAGAATCTGTACATGATTATCTTTTTATTGATCGATCGGCAGAGATTGACGGGTATACCCTAAAAACAATTAATGACTACCTAGATTCCAATCCGCAGACGAAATTAGTTTTGTATCTTAAAGATCAAAAAAGTCAGTACCTAAATAACTTGGCATCACGAGCGGATTTGGTATTTTTTGAAGGAAATGCCGATGGATCGGAACAAATTCAGGCGACTAAACCAACTGACGCCGAGACGCTAGAACCAAGTAGCAGTCAAGGTTTAGCCGACCTCGTCCCCGAAAAAACCATTTATCTAACAGAAGGCGGTATCTCATATTTAAAGATTTCTGAATCGTTTTCCATTAATGACGTTGATAGAATGACTCATTTGTCGATGTTTTCAATTGCTGCCGCAACCGTAATGGGAAGCTTTATTCTTGGCGAAACGGTAGAGGAAAGCTTAAAAAAGGCGCGTATAAACGTGGAAAATTCGAGATTAGACTCGGTCTTGTCTTTGGAAGAGTTAAACAAATTATCTTTAAAAAATGATTCAAAAAATAATCTTGAGCTGATTGCTGCTAATTTGATGATGAGTGGGAAGGGGATTTTGGCGGCCGACGAATCTGGTGGCAGTATTCATAAAAAATTTGAAAAGCTAGGTATTGATGATACGTACGATAATCGGCGGGATTATAGAAACATTTTCTTTACGACCCACAATCTTGAAAGGTATGTTAATGGGGTGATTTTGTTCGACGAAACTGCGCGCCAACAGGCCGATAATGGGGTAAACTTTGTCGACTTTTTAATATCGCGGCAGATAATACCTGGAATTAAAGTAGATCAGGGGTTGGCTCAACTAGAGAATTCAGAAGAGACCTTTACGAAAGGACTACAAGGGCTAGAAAAGAGGTTAAGAGAGTACTTTGATATGGGGCTAAGATTTGCCAAATGGCGAGCTGCATTTGAAATTAGATTAAGTGACAAAGGTGACATAATAACCCCTTCCGACGAGGCAATTTCAAAGAATTGCCAGATTTTAGCCGAGTATGCTAAAAAATGCCAGAATGCAGGGCTAGTTCCCATCGTAGAACCAGAGGTCGTATATGATGGATTATATGATTTAGAACAGTCTAGTTTTGTAACCAGCAAAATACTTGATATTTTATTCCGTAGCCTAAAAGAATATAACGTAAATCTTAAGGCGTGTATTTTAAAAGTTAATATGATAATGGCGGGTAAGCAATTTGAGGCTCAGTCTACCCCGTATGAGGTTGGGCTAGCAACGGCAAAAGTCTTGAGAAATCATGTACCCGAGACTTTGGCTGGTGTTGTTTTTCTATCTGGTGGCCAAACACCAGAGCAAGCCACAAGCAACCTTGCCGAGATTATCAAAAATGGACCTTTTCCCTGGCCAGTCTCGTTTTCTTTTGCCCGTGCGCTACAAGATCCTGCGCTATTTGCCTGGGCGGGCGACAACCAAAACTGCGAAAAAGCCCGCCAAGCTTTTCTTGACAGGCTTATCGCCAACGCTAATTGTTTGAAATAGGTTTAGATACCACTACGGTTTTTTGTGACAAGAGAAAGATAATTACTCTTTTTCTTCTTTAGTAGCCTCTCCGGCTGCGTCAGCCTCTGGCTCTTCGATTTGTTCGGTAACCGATTCGTCTTCACGTTTCTCGGCTTCCACTGCTGGGTTATAGAGTGAAGCTACTACCTGCTCAGCATCTAGTTCTTTGTCTGCAAGTTCAACGCCACTGGGTAACTTAATATCAGAAATGATTATTTTGTCTTCTACATCTTTAAGGCCGGATGCGTCAACGGTTAGTTTTTCTGGCAAATCAGCTGGTTTAGCCTTAATTTCGATTTCCTCAATAGATTGAGTTAAAGCAAAGTGGTAGGTTTTTGAAGCCTCCGAAGATTCAAAATTGATTATTTCGATTGGCGTGGTGGCCTCTACCTCGCTTTTTGCAGAAATAGCTTGGAACTCTACGTTAACGATTCTGCGAGTTACTGGATCAACAGCCACGTTTTTAACGATGGCCATTTGCTTTTTGCCGGCCATGTCAAGATCTATTGGGGAGTGATAGCCTACAGCTTCTACTGCTTTTTCGGTAGCTACGTAGTCTGATGCCATCATTTGTGGTTCTTTACCACCATACACCACAGAAGGAACCATTCCCTTAGCCCTTAAGGCTTTTACTTTTTTCCCGATTATTTCGCGTTTTTCGAGCGTTAATTTGTATTCAGACATATTATTTTCCCTTTAAGTTTGGTATTATTTTATCACTTTTCTCTTGAGGATTCAAGCTTTGCTGACTTTTACCATTGCTGGCCTTAGCACGCTCCCCTCGTAATAATATCCGGCTCTCAGTGTTTCGGAAATTATCTCTTTTTCACCATCACCATCTACCATGACGGCTTCGTGTAAATCTGGATTAAAATCGGAGCCGGCAGAAGAATCAATCTTTGAAAGACCTAGCTCGTCAAAGGTTTTTTGCAGGGATTTTTCGAGGGCTTTAAGCTCTGGGTAGCTTGCAATTGCACGATCTAAATCATCTAGAAGTGGTAAGACTTTGTACACCGTGGATAACCGCGTAGACTTTCTTTCGTTCTCTTTTTGCATCTCGGTTTGTTTACGATAGTTTTCGAAATCCGCCCTAGTACGTTGCAAATCTAGCGTTAGCTCGTCTATGAGCTTTTTCTCCTCACTTTCCTTTGCGGTTGGTTTTTCGGGCTGCTTATTTTTTAAATCCGTTTTTTGCTTCATAGTATTTCCTCCAACATGTTACCGGCATGACGCACCAGCGCCATAACCTTAGAATAGTTTTGTCTCGTAGGGCCTAGTACCCCAATATAACTACGATCAGAATACGGGGAGCGGAATTTAGATACAACCAAAGAAACTCCCGAATTCCTGCCGATTGGATTTTCGTGTCCAATAAAGATATTTAGAGGTTCGCCAGGCGCTGCTTCCCTAAGCCACGGCTCAAGGTTATCTAGTAGCTTTGCTACGGCCTGCACTCTGCTGCTGTCTACAAATTCTGGCTGATTAAATAGCCTCGAAATGCCAGCGAGATATAGCTGTCCGTCAATCGTAGCAAGGCCAAGATTACCAGTTAATTCCACCAGCGCATCCACGGCGCCCCTAATGGCTGCATCCGCTCGCGATTGTGCGGAAACACGAACTTCAAGCACATGAGTGCCTTTTTGAAGAGTTGGCAACTGTTCGTCTTCGGCCTCGAGATTATTTACATAAAAACGATAGCCAGCGTCCGTAGGAACTCTACCCGCCGAAGTGTGAGGCTGGGCGATTAAACCAAGAGTTTCGAGCCTTGCCATTTCGGCGCGAATGGTTGCCGGAGATACGTCAAAAAGCTTAGCTAGCATTACGCTTCCAACAGGGGAGGCGGTTTCGGCATACTCCTCAATTATTTGACAAAGAATTGACTTCTGCCTATCTGTTATATCCATAACAATATTATACAAAATTAGCACTAAAATGTAAAGAGTGCCAATTTTTACTGTTGCCACTCTTACAAATATACTGTTTGTTTTTTACGACGTTTATTATGCTACAATAACATCATGGAAGAAAAGATTGATACGATAAAAAAGTGGCTTGGTTCTGGCTCAATTAATGTTTTTGGTCTGCCAATGTCCGGAAAAGATACTCAAGGGGTAAAATTAGCCGAAGCTCTAGGAGCCGAATTCTTATCCTCTGGAGTGATTATTCGGGAAATGGAAAAAGAGACAAATCAGGATTTGTCTGGCAGTGGCAACCTTATTCCAACTAATATTTTCTACGAATGGGTATTGCCTTATTTTGAGCGCCGCGAATTGTTTGGTAGGCCTCTAGTGTTGTCTTCAATTGGTCGCTGGTCTGGCGAGGAAGATCAGGTGATGTCGGTGGCAAAGGGGGCGGACCACGAGATCAAAGCCGTTATTGTCTTAATTATCTCTGAGTCTGATGCAAAGCAACGTTTTAACGAGTCTAAAGTGCTGGGCGACCGCGGAGATAGGGCCGACGACAAGGACCTTAGCATTCTCGAGAACCGCCTAAATGAATTCCGCGAAAAAACTACCCCGGTTCTTAAACATTATCAGGATTTGGATTTATTAATCAGAATAGATGGCAGTCAGTCACGCGAGGCAGTATTTAATGAGATTTTGGAAAAACTTTACGAAAAAGCTTCACAATCTCTTTCCTAAATTCATAAATTAAATATATTAGACCTAACCCCAAGAGACCGATCACAGCATAGACGGCGACAAATGACGATTTTTCTTCGTATTCTTCTGGCTTAAGGCTATAGTCCGCTCCTTTATTGTCGGTAATCTTGCGGCAGCGATTGGTTTCTGGGTTTAGATAGTAGCCTTCTTTGCAGGTTTTTTCGGTTTTCTCCTCAATCTTACGACAGCGGCCAGTAAGAATGTTTAAATAATAGCCTGCGCTACACGTTTTTTCGGCTACCTCGGTTGCTTTTACGCAGTTGCCAGTCTCACGGTTTAGCACTTTGCCAACCTCACAGGTTTTAAACTCCTGATAATTATTAGGTGAGCCTGGGGTGGGTGCGTAAGTTAGATGCCAAAGCTCCTCACCACTAGCACCATATCCTATCAGAGCATATGAAGTACCTTTGCGTTGACCATTCGGATAGCTTAAAGTATCCACTACCGCCCCATCGGCATCTATTATTTCAAGCAGGTTACTGGTGGTTGGATTTTTTGTAAGATTAAAAAGCTTTGGTGTGTATGATGCATATTCATCCGCTCGCACTATCCCCGACAAACCATAAGCCTTGTTTTTATAACGAATTTTGCAGCCATCTAGCAATATTTGTTCCGACGAACTATTATGAAATTCAATAAACTGCTCCGATTGAGATGTCTCATAATAACTTAGAATTTCGGAAAATTCCAGGCCTTTGCACTGGCTCTTAATAGCCGGATCGTCGTCGACAATTCTTTCCTCGTAATAGTTTTTTTCATCATATATGGGCTCATATTCTTTTACGTGTTCGAATTCATCAGTTACGCTGTTTCTAACAAGGATAGTGGGGCTGCTTGACTTAAACTCTGGAAGGCAACCATCTTTACCAGTCCAGCAAACCTGGTCCAAAACTTCATCATTTCTTAAAAGAGTGATGCCGGCCTTAAAGGCTAATGTTTTAGTATAGTTTACGGCGGCTAGCTCTGCACCTGGAGAGCTAGCCAAACGAAGGAGAAGGGTCTCGCCAGTCATCCTGCTGTTCTCGGGAAATTCGAACAATATTGAACTATTCCCGCTTGAGTTAGTATAGCTGACAGCGGTTCCAGCGAGCAATAAAACAGAGTCTGGGGATTTTTTAGCGATTTCTATGAACTCCCCAACATTTCCCACCCCGTCCACGGTGTATCCAGGATTCACGGCTTTAATATATAAATCAGGCAGAGCCTCACCACTAAAATCGGCTGATTTAGCATTTCCGGCCTGGTAACCAAGACAAAGTAAAGCGCCTAATATAATTCCGATAACTACAGTCATTTTTTGCATGAAGCGAAACTAACATGCTAAAACTAGAATTACAACCCCCTTTGTGGTAGAATTAAAACATGAGCGTCTTTGCCCCTGTAAGTATACTGATTTTGGCTATGCTTATCATGGCCTTTTTACAATTAACTCCCGGTGTATTTTTGCTCTTCTCCCATTATTCTTATGGAAAGTTTTCACGTAAGAATGCTTCAAATGCAAGTTTATTTTTTATCCTTGGCGCCGAAACTTCGACTGCGTTAGTTTTTGTCCTAATTTATTCCTTGCTATCGTCTTTATATGTTGCGCCGGTTAGCTTTACTGATAATCTACTTGTTTGGATTATTGCTGGCACCATGATTGCTATAGGCGTTATTTTTCCGTTTTGTTATTTTAAAAAAGGAAGGGGGACTAAACTCTTTATCTCGCGACGACTAGCTAAAGATTTTGATCAAAAAACAAGAATCATAAAAACGCGTTCTGATGCTTTTGTGCTTGGTTTTGTCGCTAGCTTGCCAGAGCTCATTTTTACGATACCCGTTTATATTGTTGCGGCGACTCAAATAATGAAAATTAGTGATTATTCTACTGTTAGAGCCATGCTCGGCCTCTGTTTTATCTTAATTAAAATTGCCCCCTTGATTGCAATACATCTTACTATGGACTCTGGGCGGAATTTGGCTATCCTTCAAAAATCTAGGGTTAAAAATAAGCAATTTATTAGAGTATTTATAAGTGCAATTTATTTATTGATTGGGATATTAATGATTATATTTGGAGTTTTTTTGCCATGAGTATTCTAGACACCAAATTGGTCATCCGGGATTTAAAGATTGATGCAAAAGCGATTGGGATTCCGGCTGGAGCTGCAAAAGCGTTCATCGAAAAGGCAGTGAATGATGCGACTAAATCATTATCTTCTAAAACCATCGTTACGGATAAAGATTTAGTACGGGCCGTACACAAAGAGCTTAAAAAATATAACGCTGATTTAGCTTATGTTTATGAAAATCGTGATACAATAATATAAATATGGGAAAGAAGTACGATTTTCAATATATAGTTATTGGTAGTGGCCCAGCTGGGTCGGCTGCTGCGATTGAGCTTGCCAAGGCCAAAAAGCGCGTGGCGCTGATTGAGGGGCGATTTTGGGGCGGCTCTAATCTTAATACTCGCGATTTGCCATATGCGGTAGCACTCGATTTTTCTCACACCTACAATAAGATTCTTTCTTATCCCGAGCTTGGTCATCAAGATATTCATTTTAATTTCCCTACGGTTTCTGCCAGGCAGCTTAAAGTAGTAGTTGAAGCCGGTGGCAATAACAAACAGATATTTGAGCAGGCCAACGTCACTTGCATTAAGGGTTTTGCGAATTTTCTTGATAAGCACACGGTTGCCGTTAATAGCCAAAAGTATACAGCCGAAACTTTTATAATTGCTACTGGTGCAAAGCTAAAAGTTTTAGAGATTGCTGGTACCGAAAGTGTGGATTACTTAACTCCCGAAACCGCAATCAAGCTGCGGCGCCTACCGAAGGTTGTTGCCGTTGTTGGCGGCGGAGCTTCTGGATGCGAAATCGCCGAATACTTTGCCGAGCTCGGTGTTAAGACTTTGCTTTTTGAGATGGCCGAACATATACTGCCGCGCGAAGACGTTGAGATTGGAACTACAATTTCGGATTATTTCATTCAAAAACTTGGGGTGAATATTTTACCAAATTGTCGTGTCGTAGCGCTGGAGGAAGATGAGATAAGCAAGCGTATCATTTTTAGAGACGGTGAGTCCGAGAAGGCGGTACGCGTAGATACTGTTGTTCTAGCTACTGGGAGCCAACCCAATCTTGATTTGGGGCTAGAAAATGCCGAAGTCAAATACCAGGCTGCCGGAATCAAAGTTGATAAATGTTTCCAAACTTCAGCGAAAAACATATATGCGATAGGTGATTGCCTAGGCCAGGAATCTTCAACCGAACGGGCCCGTCAAGAGGGTTTGGCTTTGGCTAACATACTAATCACAAAATCTAAGACTCCCCTAAATTATCAAGGATTTGTAAGGTGTGTTCGGACTTTCCCAGAAGTTGCCGTGGTTGGATTAAATGAATACGATCTACTAAAACGCGATCGTAAATATAAAAAATGTGTGGTTGGCTTTGATGGCTTAATAATTAGTCATACCGAGAATTTTCATCACGGGTTTGTGAAACTAATTACCGATAAAAACAATCGCATTATTGGTGCCGCCGTAGTCGCTCCGGATGCGGGCTCTATAATCTCTGAATTAGCGCTCGCAGTACGCCACGGTCTTACTGCGCTAGAATTAGCTAGTACGCCACACCCTTACAATAGTTATAGTTATGCAATTAAAATTGCGGCTAAAGGTCTCGTTTCTAGTAAAGGAAAAAAATAATCAGCTCCTGAGTTCAACCTGGGTTAGGGGGGTAACTCAGGTTGAACCCAATGCTGATTTTTAAATGGTTGTGGGGGCTGGATTTGAACCAGCGACCTTTTGGTTATGAGCCAAACGAGCTACCAGGCTGCTCTACCCCACGGTATGCTATATATTATATAGCAAGTTTAACTTATTGTCAACAAAGCCATTTGAAAGAAAGTGCCGGGTTGATGGTTTACTGAGGGCAGGTGACATTATCCGGGTTAACTCCGAGATTCCATTCGCATGTAACAGTTAAGTCTTTTTTGAGAGAGGGAGTGTCTTCTTCATTATTCAATAGCTCTAGAGGTCCCATGACTGAGAAGGCATAGTTTGGATCGCCGTCTAGACGAACCTCAACCCGACGATACATATCATTAGCTCGACCAGTTGAATCAATCTTGATTTGAACGCCATCCAATTTGGCGTAGTTTTTTTCCGCCGCTGGAACATCCTTTCCTTCATTGCAAACCACGTCGTCGTCGCAAGAGAACAATACATTAAAGTCCGTATACGTATCGCCGGCATAGGGCTGCGTTACTACAAAATAAAAAGTGTTGGGATTTCTAGCGCCGCCGCCGATTGGGCGGGGAATATCGATTGTGGCAGAACAAGCATATTCATCCGACGCGTTGCCACAATATACCGCATAAGGTAGATTTTTGGCTGTTTTATCGTTGGATTTTAAGAAGCCGTCCTCATCAATGTGGTTGGCCCCCTCATTTTCATCATATGCTGATTTGTAAGTGTCTGTTTGCCCGTTGAGTTTTTCTTCTGTAGGTACTAAGAAAAGTGTGCCACGGTTTGTGGTTCCTTCAATAGTGCGAGTAAAACTGTCTAGGTTGAAAGATTCCCCACCAGTCTGTATCATGGAGACTGCGATTGTTGGGGGCATACTAACATCCTTTGAAAACGTAACTTCCTCACCGGTGAAATTATTATAGTTAAGATCACTACTTCCAGAACCAGAAGACCAGTTTATAATTACGCTTTTTACCTTATTGGATATTTCAGGACTTTCAAACTTTGCCTTAATAACTTTAAACTGTTCGCCAGAGCTTAATGCGCCACTATAATCTCCGGGCAAGCTAATCTTTACGCAGGTGTAGGCCTGGGACATGTTGTTTTCGATTTTTGATTCCTGAATTAAAACCTCATTCCTATCATTTTCATCGAGTCTTCCTGAATTCCCATCATCTTCATCAAATCTTCCTAATAACCGTCCTACTTGATCACATTTTCCATCTTCACCATTAGACTCACTATCGGGACTAGTATTCTCAATCTCATCACGGATTGTTTTGCACGAACCATCGTTATTGTTTTCTTCAATGCATTTTTGGTAACTATGTACTACCAATTTGGCATCCTCAACGCCCGCCATGGCCGAGTCGTAGGCTGATTTTGACAAATCATCGTTGGCTGTGCGGGTTACTTCGGATATGATTACTGCGGCAAAGCTTGTTGCAATAATTATAAGAACTAACGTCGAAAAAGCTACCATATAAAATGATGCCGCTCCTTTTTTAGTTTTACTGATTATTTTTTTCATTTTCCTCCTCCTGTAGCTTGAGCTGTAAAGTTAAATTTATTGATTGCACAATAATCAAGATTTTCTAATGATGAATTATATCCACCTGGGGTAGCACAGTAATCGCCGGCTGCCATTACGTTAATGCCGCCTTGCATTGTTCCTAAAATAAACGATACGGAATAGAACAATGCGCCATGACTGTTGTCTGCCGGTACTGGAACCGTTAGGTCATAGATTGCGAGATTACGCTTGGCCGCCAAAAGATCTACTGGGGGATCATTGCCCTCTGATGAAGTAAGTCTAAAAGAATAATTATTATTGACTTCGGCGTTTTCTCCATAGCCATTCCTTGATGCATCCTTGACGGCATTAACGCAGATACTTCTGGACTCGTCCCTTACTTTTAGTAGCTTAAAGTCTTTAGGCGCTCCTTCCAGGCTAGCTCGAGGGGCGACGTTAGATTTTTCGAATTGTACGCCAGACGTCCAAAAGGCGTAGCCAGAATTCCAGATATAAGAGTACCTCCCCGTGCAAAAAGCTCCATAAATTGGCGCTTCATTGTAGTCATTATCGTTTCCGATTTTTATCCTTTCGTGATGAACTATAGAGGTAAACTTGCTGGCATGATCGTCTAGGCAGGCCCCTTTTGCGCCATCGTTGCCGGTATATGCCGTGGCACATAGGCTAGTAGCAGACGTACCTGGTGAATTTTGAATCGTTCCCCTCATATCGTTTACTAAATCCATGCCAACAGAATTAACATCGTTAAGTGTTAGCCCGCGGTGATAAGCTGAGACCGCATTCGTAATAATAAGAACTATAGTGATCGACAAAATAGACAAAAATGCGATAGACAAAGATAATTCGACCATAGTAAAACCTTTTTTGGAGTTTTTCATTTAGTTTCCCTCCCATTCACATGCGTATTCCTGATCACTTTCGGGAACTAGCTCGATACCAGAGCCGCTTCTTGAACCAGCCACAATCCTAACGTTTGGCCTGTTTGGATATGATGATTCTGGCGTTGGATTGATGCAGAAATCGATATTGCTGCCTGAATAAAATCCAGAAGAATTCCAGTCAATATCAGGGGCGCCTTCTACGGTTGATAGCCGCATCCCGTTAACCGGAATTGCAGTAGTAGAATAAAAAGTATATATAACGCCAGAGTTGGGGTGCCTGATTATTAGCAATGAGCCAGAGAATGGTTGGCCATCGCTATTTTGAATTGCTGCGCCCCATTTTGGAGTATAGGTTTCGACAATGCCATTTAATACCTTTTCTCCATCTTCTTCTCTTATTACGTGAGCATTCAGATTGTCTAGTGCCCCAATTACAGAATTGGGAGCGCCGATACCATCTTCTTTTATGTCACCAAAAACATCATACATATATATACGATTTCTATTGTCGCCGCCATCGAACCGTGTACCATCTAGGGCATATTCCTCATTAAAAGTGATAAGCTTGCCATAGATAGCCATGTTTGATCTTCCATAGCCGAGACTCTGAACATTCATGGTCTCAGAATAAGCTGTTTTAAGAAATTCCATAAAACTTTGAGTTGAATCGTTTATGCGTTGCTGAAAAATGGAGTTTTGTACGCCGCCCATGATGGCGGCGAATAGTGCGCCAGTAACAGCCAAAAATAAAGCTACCTCAATTAAAGTAAAGCCTTTTTTGTTGCCGTACATATCTTAATTATAGCATAAGCTTAATTGTTTTAGTAGCTTGGAAATAAATACATCATCCATTTTTCAAAGTTAGAGTATATTTTTACATTTTCCACGGTTTTAACCTGCTGTCGTTTGGTTTTGGCCGCTTCTGAGTTTTCGGGCATGACCACCATATTCTCGCCCTCTAATTTTTTATCCAGGTTCCTGCGCGCAATTAATTCTTGATACTCGTTTGAAGCGAGATACTGATTTTCAAGCTCTGCTGCTTCTACCTCCATACTTAGGAGTTCTAGCTCTCTTTTTTCCGCAGTCAGCCGCTCAGATAGTTCCCAGTTGCGAGACATCGAAACAATTGATTGATACGTACAAACGAAACACAAGATAATAGCCAGCAAAAGCACTATATTTTCTACGGTCAAAAAGTCGTGTTTCATCTTATAATTTAAGCGGCGAATTTTCGTTTTTAACGCGTTCATGCTTACTATTATACCATTTTGTGGTAAAATGTATGAAGCGGGGTATAGCTCAGTTGGTTAGAGCATGCGTCTTATACACGCAGTGTCCTTGGTTCGAATCCAAGTACCCCGACCATTATTATTGGATAGCAATGAGTTAGACTCACAATTTCAGCGTGAGTCTTTTTTGACTACTTTGCTTAAGTGTGATATAATATGTGTTATCCGTTTGGTGCACCTTGAGAGGAGTGAGAAATGAACTTTGAGATTATTAGTGGCCCCAGTTTAGATGAGTTACTGGATTCGTTCAGGTATGCGTACGATGACGCATACAAGCCTGTGGAGTTTGGGGTCGTTTTCAGCCGCAACAATGATGGTGAACGAGTGGTGGTGCCAATGTCCGACGTTAGGGTTTCCAGCATCCAACACGCGGATGGCTCGGGGGCGAGTTTCAACCTCGAGGGGCGTTGCAAAGCAACGGGCGAACCGGACAAGTGCCTTGTTTTTAGGGCATACTACTCAACAGAAAAGCACTCTGGTTGGATTTTCTTCCCTCCCTTTTAGGCTCTTCACTTCTGCCGCCCGGGTTTAGGCCTGGGCGGCCTCTTTTATGATTCTGCAAAAAAATACCAGGATTAACCTGGCATTTTTAAATTCATCCTGTTGTTGTATTATTTCTTCTTGAGAGTTAAGAAGCCATTGCGTGGATTCTCGCATACAACGCGGTCTTCTGGCAAATCGCAAGGAGTACCTTTACCACCCTTTTCGTCCTTAGTGAAGAAATAAATCGTCTGGGGTTTGCCACCACGTAGAGTAACTTCAGACTTGTGCAAGTAGTATTTGACACCTTTACCGTTAGTATGTTCGTAAGCCATTTAGCTTTCCTCCTTAAGTTAATATATTCCTATCTTATGACCCCTAAGCTTAATTGTCAAGAGTTTTTCGATGATATTTTATATGTGTTATATAAATAACAGAGATAACCTTAGAAAAATCCAGACAATTAGTCGCCATAAAATTACAACAATGATTATTAGCGTTATCAAAATCATAAAACCAGATAATGACGGGGCCCAGATTGGAGAATTGTATTCTCTGCGATATAGTTCGGTAGACGGGAGACTTGCAACAATTTTATCCTGAAGCTCGTCGGCCGCTGGGTATTTATTAATTTCGGATACCATACAGTTGATAAAATTCGCATCATCCCAGCTCCACCCATTAGCAATAGCCTGGGGCTGACATACTGCCGAAGCCATGGCGTAAACATTGCCGTTTGGATTGCTGTCATCCGACAGGTTAGCTTCTGCTTCTTTTAAGGCTGCGTTAGCTGCCCTAATATACCTATGTTCTAGGTAAAAAGGTCCGGTACCAAATGTTACTTTTTGTTCACCATTATCATCCACCACATTTATCACGATATGCGAAAAAACAAAATCCTTTAGTTGATTTATGGCGTCATTTAATTCATCATCGTTTTCGGCTTCGTCTGCGGCTAAGACTTTGTTTCTTAGCTCGGCCATTCTTACGTGATCGAGCCTTAAAAGCGTGGCACCAACAAAAAGTAGCGGAATTAAAATAAGTAATAATTGCCAAGTTTTAATCTTATGAAACTTGATTCGCCCACGCTTCTTCATGGTAACATTATATCATTTTTATGCTTGCACTATTTAAAAAGCTTTGCTAGAATAGGCGTTATCGCTCATAATTCCCAAGGTTCAACCTTTGCGAGGTGGGTGCGGTCGTTAGAGCGAAAAACATTAAGGAGAAAATTAGATACATGCGTATCAAAAGACTAAAGCGATCTCACGGTCGTAAAGAGTCAAAGATACCTCCTGCCGCTTGGCAAGAGTTTATCGAAATCTAATAAAATAACCGAGCTAGTTTTAAGAAATATGTGGTCACTCTTAACAGTAACCACATACAGTTCTTAAAAGACTACTCGGTTATTTTTAATTTAGCCTCAACAATATTTTTTATTAATTTGGAAAATTCATCACCCGTTCTAGCCGAGTCCCAAGAAATAACTTCGCCGTTTATCTCGACGCTGCCTTCGCTTCCCCACTTAATTAGCTGTCCGTCGATATAGAAGGCTGGGGTGCCTTCAACATTGACTCTCTTACCAATACCCATATCAAAACCGATTTTCTTTTTAACTGCTTCCGAAGCGATATCTTGATTAAATTTGTTTACATCTCCTTTGCCGTTTGTGACCTCTACGAAGTACTTATTAAATAGGTCCGCACGCTCAGACGCGCTAGCGTATTCCCATTCTTCTTGTGTCTCAAACATTTTATTTGCATACTCTTTCCAATAACCTTGCAAGCCAGCTGCTTCAACCGCCGAGGCGGCCGCGGTGCCGTTTTGATGATAAGCTAAAAGGAAGCTTCGATAAACGATCGCTAGTTTACCGTCTAACTGTTCAATGATTTTATTAACTCTCGGATTAATTGAGGCGCATCCCGGACATTGATAATCGGCATATTCAAAGATGATAACCGGAGCATCGGGTGAGCCTTTAACGTGGTCGGCAATGTTGCCATTGTCTGCGTTTGCCTCGATAATTGAGTTGAAGTCGTATTTATTAAAATCGACCGCTTTATTGTTGCCGTCAATTACGGCGAAAGTGGCGAGGCCTAGTAAAGCAACAACTACAACTCCAATTGCAACACCTAAAATCGAAAAACCTTTGTATTTTTTCATAACAACTCCTTTATGCTATAATACATAATATCATGTGGTTTAGGTTTTTGCAAAAGGTTGTTAAGTTTCTTGACCCAAAATTAGAAAAATATCGCGAACACACCCCAAAAGTAAAACCAAAATATACACCCAAAACACTTGAAGAATTTATTGATGTACTAAGGCGCACCCCTAAAGCAATACTGAGCGACAGAGACCGCAACCGGATTGCGGCGATTATGAGTTTTGACAACAAGAAGGTCGAACAGCTAATGGTAAAAAAGGACGAGATGGTCTTTGTAAATGCTAAGGATATTCTTGGGCCGCTAACTTTAGATAAGCTATACAAGTCTGGCTTTACTAATTTTCCGGTTGTAGACAACAAAGAAAAAGTTAAAGGCATTATTCATACTGAGGCCTTAAATGCGCTCGAAATCAAAAAAACCGACCGAGCCGAAAAGTACATGTCTCGAGATGTTTTTTATCTTCACGAGACCGATTCGCTTAGCTTTGCAGTTGAAGAAATCGAACGCACTAACAGTTATTATTTTTTAGTGCTCGATAAAGATAATTCCCTGGCTGGTTTTTTTACCATTCAAATGCTCCTAGATTACCTACTAGGGTAATGCCGGGCAGTACTAAAGCGGATTTCCCTGGTATTTTATGGTATAATATAGCCTATGAGAACACTTGCAAATGAATTAGAGAATTTTTTGAGCAAAACAGTTACCGTGGAAGGTTGGGTTAATTCTAGACGAGATCATGGTGGATTGATTTTTATTGATCTTCGTGATCATACCGGAATTATTCAACTCGTAATTACGCCCGAAAACGAGACAGCCTTTAAGCTGGCCGAGTCAGTACGCGACGAATATGTTTTAAAAGCGACGGGCAAAATGCGTGAGCGCGAGCCGGACCTAATTAATCCGCATATTCCTACAGGTAAAATTGAGCTAGTTGTTGATTCTTTGGAGCTTTTAAATAAATCAGAACCCCTACCCGTTAATACGCATGACGATGGCGAAAAATCATCCGAGGAAATGCGCCTTAAATATCGCTATCTAGATTTAAGGCGGCCTAGCATGCAAAATCTTTTATTGCGCCGCTCAGAATACTATCGTTATATTCGCAATTTTATGTATGAGCATGATTTTACAGAGATTACTACACCGATTTTAGCCAACTCATCCCCCGAGGGGGCCCGCGATTTTTTGGTTCCATCGCGCTTGCACCCAGGCAAGTTTTATGCCCTGCCGCAAGCGCCACAGCAGTTTAAGCAGCTACTGATGGTAGGCGGCGTGGATAAATATTTTCAAATTGCTCCGTGTTTTCGCGATGAAGATCCCCGCGCCGATCGGCTTTATGGAGATTTTTATCAACTAGATATGGAAATGGCGTTCGTGGACGACGGAGAAACCGTACGCGCTGAAATCGAACCGCTATTTATCGAACTGGCTACCAAATTTAGCAATAAAAAACTCGTCTTAAACTCTGAGCCCGCCAAGGAATACTTAGGAAAGAATAATAAGATTCCTAAGTTGCCTTATGATTTTGCGCTCGACACTTACGGCACTGATAAACCGGATTTGCGCTACGGTATGGAATTAATTAACTTAACTGACGTTTTTAAAGATACCGAATTTAAGGTATTTAAGACTGAGTGCGTAAAGGCACTATGTGTTAAGGGCGCAGCCTCTTTAACTCGCCGCGAAATTGATGATTTTACCGAACGGGCTCGCAAGCTTGGCGCAGGTGGACTGGCCTATATATTATATACGGAAGAAGGTGCCAAATCGCCAATTCTTAAATTTATGACCGAAGACGAAATCAAAAATGTACAAAAGCTCACTAGCGCAAGCACTGGCGATGCCGTTTTCTTTGGCGCAGATACTCGCGTTAAGGTTAATAAGGTCTTAGGCGAACTTCGTATTGCTTTTGCAGACCATTTTAAGCTTAAAAATCCAGATGAAGTTTCTTATGCTTGGATTGTTGATTTTCCATTTTACGAATGGGACGGAAAAAACAACAAATTAGATTTTGGACATAATCCATTTAGTATGCCAAAGGGAGGGCTTAAGGCCATAGAAGAGATTTCCAACAAAGATTCGTCACAGCAGAGATTTCTAGAACTTAAGGCCGACCAGTTTGATATGGTGATGAACGGCTTTGAAGTTTGTTCTGGTGCCGTGCGTAATTACAGTCCGGAAATCATGTATAAGGTATTTAATATTTTAGGCTACAATAACGAATATGTAGAATCTAGATTTGGTGGCATGCTTAATGCGTTTAAATTTGGCGCTCCGCCACATGCCGGTTGTGCCCCGGGCCTAGATCGCATCTTTATGGTACTCGAGTCTGTGGATAATATTCGCGATATTGTCGCCTTCCCTAAAAATGGCTCCGGTGTGGATCTTATGATGGATTCTCCTTCTTTGGTTGACGACGCTCAGCTTGATGAATTATCGCTAGCGGTTGTGCCAGAAGAAGACTAATTATTGCAGTGGCCAGTGATGGTAACGTAGAGACTTTGAACAAAATCTGGCCATGGGCTTGCTAAGACAAGAGAATCTCCACCACTACCAGAATGAATAACACCCGGCTCTCCTCCGTCATCCATGTCATCAACATCCGCACTCCAAACCCAATTCGATGGACAGGTAGACGGGGCATCTATTCGCATCACAAGCGGCTCATATGTTGTATTGTAGGTATAATAAACTTCAGCACCATATGAACCGGCGGGAGCAAAAGTGCCGTCAAGATGTACCGATGCGTCACTTTCGTTTTTAACTGTTAGATATCCATCTGCCTTCTCTACAGCCCAGACTCTGTATAGGTTAATCGTTACATCTCCTGCTCCTCCACTTACAGTAATAGTTTCGCCAGGTGCGTAAAAACTACCGCCCTTACTACTGCACGTATCAGTTGTATCATAATCGACTGATTCAGTACACCAGCCATACTGCTCAAGGATTATGTCACCACCTTCAAAATGAATATCTTGATCAGAGATAGTAAAGCGATTGTTTTGTAAAATACCAGTCCGTGGTGATGGTAAAGGGTCGTCCGCCGTGACATAGTTATCGTAATAATTTACCGTATAATGTCTTATGGAAGGATCTGGATTAGCAGTGGCCACAAAGTTAATGACATTTTTATAAGTACCAGCGGATTGAGCCGCATTAGCCTTAGCGCCGATCTTAAACTGTACACTACTGGCGCCGCTAGTATTGGAACTTATGATTTCTGCTCCTGGTGCGGTGTAGTATGGTAGGCCAGAGTAACCAGTGCCACCGGTAGCGTTCTTCCAGGTACTGCCAGAGTTAATAGAAAAAGCATATCCCCATCTACCATTTTGGGTAGCATCAGCAGAAGACATTGTACTAATACTATCGCTAGTGCCTAAACTGACAAAAATGTTTGCGTCATTAATCAAATTAGTGCTTGTGTATGTCTCGCTGTTGCCGGTTGTAGCAGTTAGAGCATAGCCGCTAGGATTATTAGTTGAAGTAGTAACTGTAACGATATTACTATCTGCATAAGTATCTGGAGACAATGAAGAAATAGTTAGATTATCTGAAGATAATGATACAGAAATAGAAGAATCAAAAATAAATGATACATCTAAATTATCTTGGTAAGTTAGAGCAGAAACTGAATTAATACCAAGAAAACAAGACATAACAAAAGATAGTGTTAGAATAAGAGTTTTTGTATGACCTCTCATGGTTTTAATTATAGCATAAGCTAAAATAAATAAGCAAATTAATATAAGATTTTATAAGTCTTAGACCGGAGGGTACAGGAAATAAGGCCGGACGAAAGAGGGCTGACTTCGCCATAATAATAAATAATCCCTGGAGGGATTATTTTAGTATGGTAGGGACAAATAGTATATCCGAAACCTTAGGAATAGTTGATAAACGACTAATCACTAAATACATTTTGCCATAGGTATTATTTATTTCAACATTTTTTAGATAATTTTTTTGCATTTTTGTAATTTAGTTTATACCACTTGATAAATTCATCTGTGACACTTGTTCTATTATCAGGTCTATTATTTCTTTCCTCATCAGTCATTTCTGCTAGTGTTTTAATACAATTATCTGGTACAAACACATACCATAGATTTGATTTTGCTCGTTTATTTTCATGTCCTCGTAATTCATTTAATAAAGAACCTTTACTTATTCCAAAGAATTGATAATATTCATTTCCATCAAAGAAAGTAAGACAATCTAGAAAATAGCAACTTCTATCTGTTACATCTTTCATTGTTTCTAAAAGTTCACTTACATTAGAACTAACACCACTTCTTTTTACAAAGGCACCTGGATATCCTGGATTATTAGGATAATGTTCTATATAGAAACCTGAGTCAGCAACAAATACAGGACTACCTAATTTTTCGTATGCTTGCCTTGCTTTTTCTTCAGATATAAATTCAATATCATTAACATCTGGCTCATCTAAATCACATTTAAAATAATCAATAGTAATCCCAGCATTTTCAAATTTTTCTTTTACTGAAACATACTTACCATAATTACCAGTTATATAAGTTAAATTTTCCATATTACATTTCTCCTTTAAATTTATATAATTTCTTTACCAAAGTTGGATTATATTCTGGTTGTGTTAAATCTATATTCTTGTCTTCAGCAATTTTTTTAGATAAGAAATACATTTGCAAAATCAAATAATATTCTTTCCAAAATATATTATCTTTTAAATCATTTGTATTAAAAACAGATATATTTGAATATTCACCATTAATAGAATCAATTAATAAATCATCTAATTCTTTTAAACCATGTGATAGATAAATTATTCTACTATTTGGATATTGGAATAACAAATTACTTCTTCCATGACAATATGAACCTTTATCATGAATTACTGCTGGTACTAATCCGACTTCAGTTAAATTAGACTCTAGAACACTCGCAGAAGTTTTTGTTTCATATCCACTCATTATTTGAATTAATGGAGTATCTTTAAAAACTACATTTAATTTATTTATTTTTTCTTTACTTCTTGATAATAATTCTTTTATTTTATCATTTATTCTTTTTATTTCGTTTGAACCTAATTCTAGATTTAGTGAAGTAGTAGAATCAAGAAGCAATGATATTGGCCCCAAACTAGTAGCTAATGATATAAAACTCTTTTCTCTATCATAAAGTTCATTACCCCAAGATACCACTTGATAATTAGATTCTTTTACATTTTCAGTAATTAAATATTTATTTCCCTTAAAATCTAATAATGCTTCGCTAATTCCATTAGTATTTCCACTAGCAGAAATGACAATTAAATTAGAAAAAATATCTCTATTTGCTTTATAAAAGTAATCTCTTGGCTCAATTACCTCACAAATTATTCCAGTTAATCCTAATCTTTCAATAATTAGTTGTAAATAATATGCTATTACTTTAGAACCTCCAGTTGCCATAATTAATGTTGGTCTATTTTCTATGGTTAATTCATATAGCATTTCTCTTATATCATTATATTTACCTAAACATGGATCATTAACCTGCATTATTTTTTCTTCTAGTTTAGAAAAATTTAATTCTGTAGGTTCAGTATGTGTATGTTTAATCATTATAAAACCTCTCCCTTGCTAATTGCATATTAACAAAAGAAGAGGAAATATATATGTCAGTTATAAAAATTTTCTAATAATTTTATTTCTTTAATGCGATTTATATAGAAATGTCTTATCTCTTGTTTTTTCTCACAATATGCAGCGACTCCCCATTCTGATCCAAGTAATATTAAATCGTAAGGATGAATAGTTCTTGCAGAAATCTCTTTTTTATCTTTAGAATAATATTCTATATAACACTTTCTTTTTTCTTTGATTGCTTTATTAACTATATTATAAAATTCTTTGTTTTTAATACTAATAGCATTTGGTGTTATAAATCTTTTTGGAACATTTATATTTTGATTTAATACATAGCCACCATATGGGCCTTTAATCGTATCTATATAAATACCTGCTTTTTCTATTTCATCTTTATATACTCGAATCATCCTAGGACTAACTTCTAGTTTTTCTGATAATTCGGCAATACTATGTTTTCTACCTGAACTCAAATATTCGAGCATTGTTAATACATTACTGATTTTGGACATATAACACCCCTAAACTAATGTAACTTATTATAATATAGTTTTATCTTTTTAAATACGAAAAAATCGAACTATAAAAGTTCGATTAGATTACATATTGGTAGGGCCGGATGGAAAGCGGAATCCCTTGCTTTGCTCGGGATGCGAACCTGGTTCGATTCTGTCTTTACCAAATAAATATAAGCCCTAAAGGGCTTCTATTTATTTGGTAGGGCCGGATGGAATCGAACCATCATTGTATCCTTAGAGGGGATATGTCCTATCCGTTGAACGACGACCCCAAAGAGACGACGACTTTCAGCCGATGACTCTACACCCTATATTATAACCTATTGTTCTGGTTTTCGCAACTTATAGTAAATAGATGGAGCAAATCTGATTGGTGCTAAGATTTGTTGCGCTCCGTTTTCCATTCTAACGAGTTTTTCGGTACCAAATAGTTTCTTTAATCTTTTACTTCTAAAGTTTGAGACCGATAAAACTTTTTCGGTTTTAAACCCAACCTTTTCGAAAATTTCCTCAACGTATTTTGGATGATAATTATAAAATCCGTCTTTGCTGATATCTTTGTAGTTAGCGACTTTTTTATCAAATGGGTTCACCTTGCTACGTCTTGTTACAAATCTTACCATTTTAGGCAAAGTTCTTTTGTTGGCGACTTCTATTATTGCTACACCGCCTGGTTTTAGGACTCGATACAACTCCGCCATGGCTTTTTTCATGTATTTAAGATGATGGGTTACGCGGACCATAATCAGGCCATCTAGCTCGTTATCCTTAAACGGCAACTCATAAATATCTCCGGCCTTGGTTTCGACTTTGTCGCCGTAGATTTCTTTAGCTTGTTTTAGCTCGGATTTGGAATAATCAAAAATATAAACTTTGTGGGCTTTTTTTAGATATTCGTTGGCCAGGCGACCATATCCGCCACCGATGTCTGCGAATTTATCCATTCTTTTTGGGAGAAGTTTACGAATTGCCATGCGATCTGCTTGGTCTTCATATTCGCGGTCTACATTTTCCCAAAATTCTTTTTTATAATCATATCCATTGTAGTCAGAAACTATTTTTTCACTCATGACACTTATTATACCATATTATATGACGCGGGAGATTTCTTCTAGTGTTGTTTCGCCTCTTAGCGCCGCTAAGACTCCTTTTTGCTCCAAAGTTAGCATGCCGTTTTCTCTAGCCGTTTCTTCGATTGCTTTAGTATTAATATCTGATACATCTCCCCGCAAATATGCTTGAATATCATCAGAGATTAGTAATTGTTCAACAATGACTTTCCTACCCTTAAACCCAAACGGATCTTCTTCTGTTGGGGCTGGGTCAAAAAGGGTTATTTCATTCAAATTGATATCTGTTAGTTGATCTTGAGGGATCCCGCCAAGTACATCTCTAATATATCTAGCTTCTGCCTCGGTAGCAGGGCGGGACGTTTTAGAGTCTGCAAGCTTTCTCACTAAACGCTGTGCCATCACTAGACGAATTGAGCTTGAAAAAATCGGGTTTACACCAATTAAATCAATCATACGAGAAAAAGCGGCCGCAGAAGAGTTGGCATGAAAGCTAGATAGCACCAAGTGCCCAGTAATTGAGGCCTGGATAGCAGTTTTGGCCGTATCGGCATCGCGAATCTCACCCACCATTACGATGTCTGGATCTAGTCTTAGGACACTACGCAGCCCCTCAGCAAACGAGCCGCCATTATTGGTGTTAATTGGGATTTGCGAAATTCCGCTAATACCGTATTCGATTGGGTCTTCCAAGGTGATAATCTTGCGGTCGGTGGAGTTTAGAGCATTCAACATAGAATAAAGCGTGGTTGATTTGCCCGAACCAGTTGGCCCAACCATCAGCACTAATCCTCGCGGATGGGAGATTACTTCATTGACCGTGGAGAGTTCGTCACCTGATAGGCCAAGAAGATCAAGATTTAAGAGTGACTCGTCAAAATTAAATAATCTTAGCACGGCGTCTTGACCATACATGGTGGGAATCGTTTCGACACGAATATTTAAAAGATGCGAGGAGTCGCCGTCGACTATTTCCTTTTGCATGTGGCCAGATTGAGGCTCGTTAGAGGCGGTAGAGACATTTGCCCTAGAGCTTAGCTCTCCCATAAAAATTCTATATCTATCTCTATCGATATTAGCCACTGGATGAAGAATACCGTCTACGCGCATGCGAATCCTGATGGTATTACGAAGATTTTCGATATGAATATCGGAGGCTCCGAGTTTATCGGCTTGGTCCAAAAGAAAATCAAAAACTTTTTCGGTGGATACCGTGGCGAGCGTACTAGATACGCTCGCGATGGTCTCGGAATCGCCTTCGCCCGCTATCTTGATATCGTCGTAATGGACTTCTTTCGGTGGATCGTAGCGCAACATGAAGGCTTTAAAGGCGGATTCGGAAATTAAGAAGAAGTCGGCCCTCTCGCCATTATCGGCATATTCCTGGCGCTTACTTTCGATCAATGATCTGGGCGTTTGACTGGTTACCATAAACTGATAATGTTCTTCGCCACCACCCTTTCGTAGCGGGATGATGTGACTGCTGTGCATTTCTTGCACACCTAAAACCCCGTCAACAAGCGGAATGCTGTTTTCTAAATTTCGCGTATCTAGATACGGTAACCCTAAAATTCGCGCCCTTTCCGAGGTAACACGCTCCTCGTTGTCGCGTCTTTTTAGCTGAACTTCGTCTTCGTACATACTATTATTATAGCATAAACATTATGACGATGTTTCTTCTTTTGAGGAATGTTTGGCTGCACGCATAAATTCCATAAAAAGCGGATGCACGTTAAGGGGGCGCGATTTAAACTCTGGGTGTGCTTGCGTTGCGATAAAGAACTTTTTCTTAGGTGCTTCGATAAATTCAACTAGCGTTCCATCTGGAGAGCATCCCGAAATTTTAATTCCGCCTTTTTCCATTGCGGGCAAGAATTCCTGATTAACTTCGTAACGGTGACGATGTCTTTCGATTACTTGATACTGACCTTCCGATTCTTTACCAAAATTGTACTTTCTATAGATTTTATCGGTTTTGGTTTTTGGAACCAGGTGCGCCTCAAAATCCCCTAGCCTCATTGTTCCGCCGGTGGATTCTTTGCCCTTTTGGTCACTCATAATATAAATAACGTTGTTGTTTTGTTTTTCGCTGGCACCAAACTCTTCGGAATTTGCATCTTTAATGCCGCCTATCCTAGCTGCAGCAATGCAGGCAACCTGGAGCCCCAAACACAGCCCAAGATATGGCACATCTTCTTTGAGAGCATAGGTTGCTGCTTTGATTTTTCCCTCTACGCCACGAGCGCCAAATCCGCCTGGGACCACAATGCCGTCACATGAACGGAGCAATTTGTTGGTTGCTGGCTTACCCACATCTTCGGCATTTATCCAGCGAAGGTCCAGGTTTACACTGTTCCAGGCTGCTGCGGCTTTTAGGGCCTCTGTAACACAAATATAGGTATCATCGTTTCCAACATATTTGGCCACTAGTCCTATTTTTACGGTCTTATCGTATTCTTTGCCACGACGCCTAGAAAACTCTTTCCATCGCGACATATCTGGCTCCGTTTCATCACCCATAAAGTCATTTAAGATTTCAAGTACTCCGGACTTTAAAACGTTGAATGGTACGTCGTATACCGATTTAATGTCGGGCAAATTTAGTACTGCCTCGGGCGCAATGCCAGAAAAGGCTGCGATTTTTTCGCAAATTGACCTAGGGCATGGATTCTCTGTTCTAACACACACTATATCCGGAATAATTCCAAAACCACGCAGATCTTTTAATGCGTTTTGGGCTGGTTTAGTTTTTAATTCATTCGAAGTATGAATAAAAGGCACATATACAACCGAAATATACAAACAATTGTGTCTCCCAACTTTATTTGCAAAGAGCCTGATTGCCTCAATAAACGGTAGGCCTTCGTAATCGCCCACCGTGCCGCCGATTTCTACTATATGAATGTCGCTTTCGGCTGAGGCCTTTTCGATTTTTTCACATACTAGATTTGTAAAGTGAGGGACTAGTTGGACTGTTTTACCATGAAAACCTCCGGCGCGTTCTCTTTCGATTAGTTCTTTATAAATCGAGCCAGATAGCGTAATTGAATATTTGTTGGTTTCAAAATCTAGAAATCTTTCGTAATGACCGAGGTCAAGATCCGTTTCTACTCCATCGTGCGTAACATAACATTCGCCATGTTCGACTGGATTTAAAAGACCCGCATCTACATTTAGATACGGGTCGCATTTTTGCATGGTTACTTTGTAGCCTTTTGATTTTAAAATAGCCCCCATGCTTGCCGCCGTAATTCCCTTACCGACACCAGACAACACGCCCCCAGTAACAAAGATATATTTGCATTTTTTATTTTTCACTTTGTGGCACCTCCTCTGCCCACCGCTTTTTAATGTTAACCTTCTTTATATTAATATTAACACAAGTTTTTTAAAATATACAAAAAAGGGCCCCAAGTGGGGCCCTAATTTGGAGAAGGCAACTAAAAGAGTCTTGGCGGCTAGACGATTTCGGCGATTCTTTTTAGATCTTCGCTTGATTCTTTTTTTGAATAAAAAAAGCGAAGCTTTATGGGACAGGATAGGGATCCTAGCCCCTTAGAGCCTCCAAACCCTAAGAGCAAAGAAGCTTCGCTTCTAACGCATTCTTCAGGAAATAAAAATACTAGAGCAAGCTCTAGATTTTTATTTCCTTCAGTCTGCTAGAAAGGCTTCGCCTTTCTTTGCTCTTTTTGGCTTGGCGGAAGGGACAGGATTCGAACCTGCGATACTTTCGTATGCTGGTTTTCAAGACCAGTGCCATCAACCACTCGGCCACCCTTCCGTGCCTCAATTATATCATATAATAACAAAATATGTTATAATATTACTATGGCAAGAAAATTCAAAATGAAACCGGTTAGCAAACAAAACCGGAACAATAATCACAAGCACAGCGACAAGCGCCAACATCCGCGTCTTAAAGATGGTCGCTAAAATAAGCCCCTCAAGGGCTTATTTTTATTCTGCGTTTGTATATACATTTGTTACGTCGTCTAAATCATCTATTGCGTCAAGTAGTTTTTCTAGCTTTTCTGCATCATCTCCCTCGACTGGCACGGATGAAGTTGGGACGTATTGTAATTCTGCCGAGGTTATCGTCATGCCGCCATCCGCTAAGGCACCTCTAACTTTCATCAAGTCGGCTGCATCTGTGTAAATTACAATCCCATCATCTTCTTCGGTAGCATCTTCTGCGCCAGCTTCGAGCGCGGCCATTAAGGCATCTTCACCCTTTTCGGAAATTTCGATTACACCCTTTCTAGCAAACTGAAACATCACGCTACCAGGGTCTGCCATGCGGCCACCGCTTTTATCCAGAGTATGGCGAACTTCTGGCATGGTGCGATTTTTATTGTCGGTTGCAACTTCAATAATAATTCCAACACCACCAGGACCATACGCTTCGTATACTTCTTCGATTAGTGCTGCTGCCGATTTATCTGCTGCTCTTGCGATAGCCCGTTCGATGTTTGCTTTTGGCATGTTTGCGTGGCGAGCTTTTTCTAGTACCATGGCAAGGCTAGGATTCATTGCCGGGTCTGTGCCACCACGTGCTGCAATTGCGATTTGGTTACCAATTTTGGTGAAAAGCGCGCCACGCTTAGCGTCAACTACTGCTTTTTGCCGTTTGGTTGTTGCCCATTTGCTGTGTCCCGACATTATTTTTCTCCCATCAAAATATTATATATCTTTATTAATTATATCACATTTTTATTAAAAAGCTATTGCTCCCCATTAGGGGCTGAGCTTCCTTTCGTGATCTTTCTAACCAAGAGTGTGACCAGCCAAATCAAACATGAGCCAAATGTAATCACAAAAATTAACAGTATTAATTTTTCTGGATCATCTGGGCTGATGATGCCGACAAGGGATAGCGCGTAAGCAATTGCAAGGCATATTAAAGAGGCGATTCTTCCGGCCTTTGACTCGTCTTTTATTAACATCACCGCACCCGCAAGCAAACTTGCTAGGGCAGTTACGGCCACACACAATGTAAGTTTTGTTATTGGTGATAATTTAAAGCCTACCATGCCAGGGAAAACTTCCCAAATTAATAAGACATCAAGAATGACAGCCATGATTGAAGTAAAAATGCTTATAACCGAAAATGCTTGCGCTTTCTCGTTGCCAATTTCCATGATTTTAAATGCGCCTATGTTTAGAAGTGCGCACCCAACGAAGGAAAGAAACATTGTTTGCGCTTTCCCGATGTATTCTCCATAAATATTGTTAGAGATAAGAATTGCTACCACCCAAAATACTAGCTCGGCT
This sequence comes from Candidatus Saccharimonadota bacterium, assembly GCA_016286785.1. GTDB lineage: Bacteria > Patescibacteriota > Saccharimonadia > Saccharimonadales > Saccharimonadaceae > Nanosyncoccus. The sequence goes on along the minus strand of JAEEUB010000003.1, from coordinate 19,155 downwards.
ACCAGTATCCAGATAATGGAATAAAGGTATATGTTTCTGATTTTTTTGATTGTTCCTATTGATTCTTCTTTAACTAAATTACTCATGTTTTTATTATATCACTTCTAGTTTTAATGATAAAATAATTAATTCCAATTATTAAGGCGATAGCTACATATATTAATAATACGGCCGGAATGCCAATTTTTACCTCTACCAAAAATTCCTTCATCTCACCAAGGCATCCAATTATCCAAACATGAAAGCCTAACATCTTTGTAGTTATAAATGAGATTATGCTTTCTATAATTGGTATTCCCGCAAAAATGCCGCATAAGAAAGTTGAGCCCATTACATATGGCAGAGTCGGCATAATTATTAGATTTGAAATAAAAAATAAAAGCGAGATTTGACCATAATAATATAACACAATCGGTAGAGTCATAAAGGTAGCGGAAAAAGATGTTATTAGGGACGACCCAACAAAGCCTGGTTTCTTTTTGCCGTAAAGAAATCTTTGTAGCCTTGGGCTTATTATCATTACTCCGGCGTAGCTCGCAAACGATAAAAGCCAGCCTTGATTAGTTAAATTTGCAGGATTAATAAACAGAGTGATTGCCGCAACAATTATAATGATTCGCCAAACACTAATTTTGCGACCACTATACCTGGCTAGGAGCATCAAAAGTACCATTATTCCGGCCCTTGTGATTGACGGGGTAAATCCGACCATAGACATAAAGAATACCGTCACAATACACGAAACTAGCGTACTAAAAAAGCGCGAAAATTTGCCAAAAACCTTACGCACTGCGCCAACCAGTATTCCAAGATGCGTGCCACTAGTTACTATGACATGCATGAGACTAGCGGTTCGTAGATTATCCTCTAGCTCTTTTGATAGGTTTGTTTTTATACCTAGTAAATATGATAAACCAAGCCCCACTTCTGGTTTTGGGATTACCGCTTCTATTCTTTCGGCTAGCCAATTTCGTAATTTTAGCGAGAGATCGCCTGGGTTTGGTTTTTCCCATTTAATGACCGCTGGGCGATAAAGACTTCCCGTGTAAGATCCAAACCCAGAGGATAGTTTTCCTTTTAGCCAAACGGCATCTCCTCTTTCAATTTTATGTGGCGACGGAAGAGAAACAAAAAGAACCCCGTTTTTTAATTTAGATTCTGGCCCGCCAAATCTGAGATTTTTTAGTTTAAACTTTATAGCGCCTTCGTCTTTTTCTGGGTCACCTTCCACGACTCCAGAGACCTCTACTGTTTGATCATAGAATTGGCGAATGTAATCTTTTTCGTATAGTTCTGGAGAAGTTCTTGCAAACGCCAGGATTATTCCAGCAATTAGGGCCGTTAATACGAATAATAGTCTGGGCCTTATTAACGATATAAAAAGAATGATTAATCCAAAAACCAGCCACCACCAAGAATGGAAAAAGGTAAATCTAAAAATACACATCAAAATAGCGCCTATTATCACACCTGTGCAACTCGCTACAAAAGCCCATGATTGATGGAAACTAATTTTGCGACGCCTTAGCATGCATTTTTTTTAACGTAAGACATTCTGCGACTCAACCCCTAAACCTAGCTTAAGCTTTTAAACGGCTAAAAAAGTGGTATAATATGCCTGGCGCACCCGTAGTTCAACGGATAGAACATTGGTTTCCGGAACCAACGATATCGGTTCGATTCCGGTCGGGTGTACCAAATTACGTTTTTAGGCGTTTTGGAGCAAGTATTGCTTAGATATAAAAGTTGATAGCAAAGCTTAGGTTCTACGGGGCGCACATTTTCTCTCTAGATATGATATAATGTCGATACGGGCCCTTAAAATGATTAGCAAGATTATCGCTTTTATTGTGTTCGTCAAATAATAATATGCACCGGTAGCTCAGTGGATTAGAGCACTTGTCTTCGGAACAAGGGGTCGTAGGTTCGAATCCTATCCGGTGTACCAAAAAAGTCAACGTAGGAGAAAAATGGAAGCTTACACCGAAGAAGAAGTAAAAAAAATACAGGAAGAACTGAGACCAATTGAGCAAAAATTGTTATTTGGCATTAGTGAATGGTGGGGAGAAGGAGATTATGGGACTCGAGGTAAAATAATCACCGATGACAAAAAGCTATATGAATACCTTTTCAATTGTAAAATGCCATCTAGAACCTATCTTCGCAACGAAAACTATATAAAACTTGTAAAAACGCTAAATAATAATGAATACAACACGGTCCTAGAATTTATAAACAAAAAAATAAAAGGCAGACAATCCGAAGACAATTTGATTTTTGATGCCGGGACAGCAGTTAGCGCCCAATGCGACGGTTCATTAATAAAAATATCAAATTCTCACGATATCATATTTGAAGAAGCAAAAAATATCTTCACAAAAATAGAATAATATCATAATCGTTATTCATCAAATCTGCCTTCAGCATAGTTGCAACTTCTTTCACTAGGGTGTACCAAATTAATTGAAGATTCTATTGTCCTTTTTAATTCTCCAAAACAAATGGTTTATCACCCGAACCATCGCCACTTAGGATTCTGAACCGTCCTTTAAGCGATATTGTTGGCCGTACGCCACCAAGCCCATTACTAACATAAACTGGCGAAACATTGTCCACTACAGAGTAGGCCACACCAACATAAATACTATTTGCACTTACAAGGGATGGAGACATTAGCCACCAACCCTTGCCATTATTGAGATAATTGTCGGAGATGCTACCATATTTATACCAATTATAACCGGCCAAAACTGCTTCATCTAGTGTCATAAGGCCAACTGGATATTCTAGATTACCATTGCCGTTTTCTTCGCTAACCGTAAATGCATCATTTTTACTTGCGCAACCAATCTCGGGTTTACCGGAAATAAAAACACGATAATTGGTATTAAAAATCATTTTCCCGTCTTGCTCTCCCGTGATTTCGAATACGTCATTGTTTTTATCCCATCCGCCAACATCGTATAAACTACGGTCATTACACCATACGGCATCCTCAAGACTATCCGTGTATGCTGTCATATTATCTCGATACCAATTGTCTACAGTCGCACGAACAATTGATTTATTAGTATTAGCCTCATTGGTAATGTCATTTCTTATTGCATCTTCAATTTTTTCGCCATTTTTTAGCGTAACGTAGAACATGACACTGCTTCTAGTCATATAAACATATCTAACCGTTTCACATTCTGTGCCACTGACCTTTAAACAAGTATAATGATGAGTCTTCAAAACTAAATCTCGATCAGTCGTAAAGTTGCTATCCTTAATATACTGATCGCCGCTTAAAGTATAGTGGCCGTCAATATACGAAACATCATTTGCGAACACCATGCCATTGGCTATTTTAGAGTTAGTCATATAGCTAAGCGCGTGGCCGTTCGAGGCATAGCTATATCCAAAGTAGCTAAGGTTGCTTGCGGAGGAGTTATATTTTACACCTGTCGCTACCATAGTGTCATTACCATCGGCAAGACACTGACCGTTAGTTGGGATACCATTATAGATCATTTTGAGACCTTCGGTTTCGGTTGTCCTAAATACTTTCCAACAAAAATCCGCAAAAATCAGATTATTATTGTTAACTGCGCCACGATAGTAGTAAATCGGAACATCATTATTTTTAGTTGGTGAAAAAACATAAACACCTTTCCCATTTGTATTGCTGGATGGCTCCAGAAAATTCACACCAGTAGTCGGTTCTACAAACTCGCTACTCTCATCGTCGCTAATCATCTTTTCAGTTACAACTTTATATATTTCGCGTCCTTCGTATCTTGGTATTGTAACTTTCGATTCAATTTTAATTGCACAAGTTTCAGTAGCAAATGCATCAAATGAAGCGAGGACGCCAATAAAAAGAGTAGCTATGATCACTAGGCGAATTCGGCCAAATTTATGATAAAAAACATAAATTATAGAGGTAGCAATTATAGCAAAAGTCATGAAAACAATTGGAAAACTACTCGAAGCGTCTGAATTCGATGTAGCGGTTGACGAATCATTCGAAGCACCTGAATTTGGTGGAATAATTGATGGGGCGTCAGATGCATCGGGAGTTGGTACAGAAATTTTAGTCAATAATAGTGTAGCATCAATATTGCCGACATAGGTATCGTCCACATAATCGGCATCTTTGATTGAATTCTTATACTCTATTGTAAGAATTGCTTCCTTGCTGTCACCTGGAGCAATGGTGTCCTTATTATCAATAAATGTAGCAGAATACACGATAGCTTTGTCATTATCAAAAGATGCGTCTTCTAACCTGTATTCATCCTCTGATGTGTTCTCTAATATAAGTTTATATTTTATGTAGTCGCCAAGTTCTAGCATCTTGATATCGATATTTATTTTACCATTGTTGATTGATGCGTCGGTCAATACTTCGGTATTTGCGGATTTTTCGACGTATTCAATTGAAGTAGGACAAATTGCATTCGCACCACAAGTCAAAGCGCTTACGCGCAAAGGGGTCAATAAAGAAATTGAAACCACTGAAACAATAATTGCATTTAATAATTTCATACACTAACTCATTCTACTTATGTTAAGTATAGCACAATAATTCCAAAAAAATAATAAAACTTTAAAACAATGAATACTTTGGCGCGTCAATTTTTTGTTATTGAAGCTTCTCGAAATATACTGGAGTCTTATTTCACGATGCATCTTACAGCAAATGCGTCCCACTTGTTCCACGAATTGGCTGGAGTTACGCCGTGTGATGCTGCTACGCCGAGACGATAAGCGTTAATCTGGCCGTTAGGCGTTGCGCTCCAGAACCTTCCGTAGCTACCGCGACCACCGCTAATATTGTGATTATAATCACCGGAATAGGTGAAGTTGTTGGGGAATTTTAGCATATTATTATTGGTTGCCGAATCATTATTACCAGTCATGAGGTTTACTAGATCCACGAATTCGCCGTTTTCGCCTCCAGTTGGCAAACGCCATCCGGCCGGACAGATGTCGCCGGTCACATTTCCGCTCGCCATCGCGTAGTCTCCTCGTCCTGCTGTAGCGGCGTACCAGCTATACATTACGCCGTAGCCATACCATGAGCTAGAATCGTCATTAGAATTAGGGGAGGCGGTTAGGTTTCTATTAATATTGTTTGCGTTAAATCTAATCGTATCGATACACGCACTATCATCGTCATTACAAAGCGTTGTGCTATCTTGCGATAATGGCGCATCATTAATAAATGCAGTGGTCGGATTGTTGGTGTTAGCTGGCGTAAATGTAACTGCAGATGGTTTTAGTCTGAGATTTTCTGTCATCCAGCAGTGCCCATCCGCAAGCTTAGTTACAGTATAAGTATTTGAATCGCGTTCGTCGGTGAGCGCTAACGCCTCGCCCACGCTCATTGCACTACATCTAGTACCGCTAAAGGTTTGCATGGTATCATTCGTATCCGATGGCAACCAGACCGCATAAAGCGTAATCTGGTTGTTTGCGTCTACATTTGCCAGAAATGTGCTATCGGCTTTTGCATACTGATTTGGCCCGTATATTGTTACGGTTTCATGGTTTTGCAGTTTTGTTCCAGCGGTAGCATCCGTACTCCACCCAGCAAAGCCATACCCAATTTTTGAATAATTCGTTGACACTAAGTTCGTCCCATCAACCACGTGCTGATGCGTAATGCTCGCCATCGAACCGGCGTCCGCGCCGTTGCCATCATATACCACGCTATAATATGGTTGCCATATTGCATAAAGCGTTAGAGTGTCGCCATCAGTTAAATCTAGATGCATAGCTGCTCCATCTACCGCGCTACCCTCCAAAACCGTAACGCCTTTGCCGTTCGCGCTTGTATTCCAACCTATAAATTCGTGATAAGCTCTAGTAAACTGATTATTTGCGGCGGTTGCTGTAGCAAAATTTACGTTTGTTGCATCTGTCATTGTACCCGCCCCACCATTACTTTCATAATGGATATTACCAACAGCGCTATAGGGTTCTTTTACGATACAACGAACGGTTTGTCCGCGTGCTTTACCGGTAGTATTGTTTATGATGTTTATAGCCGTAGCTCTTAGCCATAAATTGTAAGATGAAGTTGCACTGTAATTAGTAGCAGTATTCATACCGGTCGAAATACCCCTATTGTAACCTGCTGAGCCTTTTTGTTCACCGCTATATATAAAGTTTAGTGGGAAGGCTCGCCATCTCTTTGAGCCAATGGTGCCATCGGGGTCTGTTTCATGAGAAGCGCCGTTGCCGCCATAGGCAATGTCGAGCTTTGCAAGGTCGTCGTTTCGACTGGCGCCAGTGGGCAGTTTCCACCCCGCTGGGCAGATGTCGCCGTTTGCAGGAGCGCCCCTTGTCTTAAAACCATACCCGCTATTCCCTGCGGTGGCGGTATAATAATTATAATAACCGCCATAAGAATACCATGAGCTGCTGGAATCATTTGCGCTATATGATGGCGTTAGGTTACGATTCATGTTGTTGGTATTATAAAGAACTCTATCTGTACAATCGGCATTGGTGGCCGTACAAAAGTTGTTTGATGATACTGGATGCGCATTGGCGGCATCCATAAAGTCACTAGTTGGCTTATTGGTATTGCTGCTGGTTATTTCCACATCTTCGTCCGATAGATCAAGGCGTAAGTTTTCCATCATCCAGCATTTGCCGTCTGCATATTTTGCTATGGCGTAAGTGCTGCCGTCGCGAGTGTCTGTTAGTGCCGTAATTTCGCTCCCGTTCATCGCATTGCAACCTTGCCAATTTTGCAAATTTCCAGCCGACTTAACCCACATTGCGTAAAGTTGGAGACCTTCGGTAGCTAAGTCGCCGACTTGAATCGCCTGACTTGGACCGTAGCTAGTTCCCGTACCATCAATCTCGGTGTTCCAGCCTGCAAATCCGTACCCGGGACGGGAAAAATTGCTTGGTATTAGGGTAGGATTACTATTTGAGCCTACAAGCTGGTCTTCCATTTCGCCTGTTCCGTCGTCGCCGTTGCCATAATAACAAATGCTTTCTGGGGCACAGGGCTCCAGATTCACCACCGCCTCAATGACGAAAGTATTCGTGTAAACTCCCGTTTTTGCATCTGTCGGGACTTTTACTCCAAAGGTCAGATTGTGAGTATAATCACCGGGCGCCGTAGTTTTAAAAATGGTCGTTCCGCGCACGGATGGCTCCGAAACTGGCAAATAGTTTGCTCCACCATCTATGCTATAGCCGTATCCGTAGCCAAGTTCTCCAACAGGAATGCTTTCCGAGCCGGTTGGTAGTTCAAAGGTCTGAACAGTATATTCACTATCCACGGTGTTAATTAAGGCACTGCTTGGCCCGGTAGTGCGCATCCTAATTGTGTAACCGGCAATGTTCTCGGTAGAAGCTGTGATTGTTTGTGATTCCGCCCCAAATGCTCCTGGAAGGAGATTAAAATTAACTGAGTCGCTAGAAATCGAGATACTAATATCCCCCTCAGCAAAAGCTTTGCCGCCAGCTAGACTAGTCAGCACAATAGAGAAAAAAGCCACCAAGAATAACAACTTAACTCTCCACTCTCGCATGTTTTTATTATAGCACAAGCAGGATAAAAATGCGTTGTGATTATTCTAGCTTTTTATGCCTCAAGAAATCGTTTTTTCTCTTTACTCGCAAAAACAATAAAATATGTGATATAATGTTACGCATGGTACCGTAGCTCAGCTGGTTAGAGCGTGGGACTCATAAGCCCAAGGTCGGTGGTTCAAGACCACCCGGTACCACCAAGAATTGGCTCCAATGAGCCTTTTTTGACTAGGAACCACGCGAACCTTCGGTGCGGTGGTTCAAGACCACCCGGTACCACCAAGAATTGGCTCCAGTGAGCCTTTTTTGATTAGGAACCACGCGAACAGGCCGTGTAAGCATCATAATTGCCACATCTATTAAAAAGTGCTATAGTGTCTGTAAAACCATCAGTACTAGTATTTGGTGGGCTACTAAAGTCTAATAATTGGTTGGTACATTCAGATTAGAAAGGTGTGCAAAAAATGAGCCGAGTCGGAATTATCGGGACGAAGGGTAGTGGATCGTGCGAACCGTATTGCGGCCTGATCAAGCGGACAGTCTTCTGGTCGACAGGTAGGAGCGCAGATGTTGCGATCGTAGATTCATACGATCAGCAACCTTCCTGCGATGCGTACGCCGATATAGGCGGTGCTAAGATTGTAGGGGTCGATGTTGAAAACTACTACGATTTTGAGGATGCCAGTCTTAGAAGAAACGCTCTTTCCGTCCAGGCCTGCAATCTCATGATGAGTGGGTGCGACTACGTCACTTTTTCCGATCCGGGTATGTATCGGGATGCTAAGGATGTTAAATGGGCAGTCGATAACTATCGACACCGTAGTCGAGAGTATCCACGTTTTCTTCATCCAGGTGATCTTGTCGCCGAGAAACTGAAAGAGAGTAACTTTAGGCGTATCCTGTTACTTGGGAGTAGGCGTGTCATGACGGAGGGATATATGACTAACTTTTTCTCTGGCCGACACGGCATCCAAGTGATGGGCCTTCGGAACCACCCAGATGAGATTGATGCCATCAATCGGGCAATCATCTCGACGATTCAGGGTGGTACTGTAACCTCAACCTTACAGAAGTCCATCGTGAGCTTTATAGAAGGTTTTTCATTTTGCGGGATGAAACCTGATGCCATCGTCCTGTTTAGCGTTGGACTGGATGGGTTTATCAACTCCTCCAAGATTGGAAAACCCATCTTTGATATGACTTTGCTTCATGTCGATAAACTCGCTGAGATCGTCATCCTTTCTAGCTAGTCGCAAAGCGCGACGAACTCGAGAAGCCTGGCTCCGGCCGGGCTTTTTTGTCTTAATAATCCTTTTACTTGACTTATTCAACTCGGTATGTTATTATATTGCTATTGACCGGTTAAAGGTGTGTTAAATGATACACCAAGGTAGAACTTTGGAAGGAGTCAGTGTGGGCGAGATAAGACGTTACGACATCGGAGGCGGGCCGAGTGGCACCGCTATCGGTATGATGGTGGCGAGCTTCTGGGACCAGAGCCTGAAAATCGAGCTTAAGTTCAAGCTCGAATACCTCCGCGATCACACCTCCAGGCTTAGCGTGCCAGAGTACATTGAGGCTAGCGTCACCGAGCTGACGAAGCTCGTACAGCTGGATGGTTCAGCAGGGAAGATAATCTTCTTCTGGGGAACTTGCCGCCTGATGGTTCAGGGAGCCGGGCAGGTCAACAAGTTCTTTGCAGAGTACTATCCAGATTCACATTTTGGCTGGATGGACATCGGGCCCAAGCTCGCCGACAACTACGGGCAGGATGTTGTCGACGAGTACAAGTCGACCTACGCCTCGGACAACTAGCCCCCCCTTTCGCCCGGGCCAAAAGCCCGGGCGATTCTTTTGTGTTATAATTTAGTTATGAAAAAACAAGGTTTTACAATTTTAGAAATTAGCATCGTTGCAGTTTTTGCTGGGCTTTTACTGATACTATTTTTGGTTCAAAAATCTAACATTGATGCAATGGAGCGAGACGAAGATCGCAAAATCGCCATCAATGCTATGTATTATGCACTCGAGGAAAGTTTTTATTCTCAAAATGGTTATTATCCCGAGTCGATTTCGGAGCAAAATATCACCGTAATCGACCCGGCCCTTTGGACTGACCCGTCTGGATATAATTTAGGCGACCCTCATAGCTCTTATCATTACGAAGCTGCTAATTGCAATAACGGCAAATGTAAAGAATATGTTTTAAAATCAGACCTTGAAAAAGAGGATACTTATATAAAATATAGTCGCCATTAGTGCTATAAATTTATTTGTTCTTTTTTGCGGCTGAGATTAGTTTGGATACGCCTTTTAGTTCTTCTGGAGAGATATTTGAGTATTTAAATGTATAGGTAGTTTCGTCGCCGACTGTAGCAAGGCGTAACGTGCCATAGTGAAACATTCTTTGTAAAATTGTGTCCTGCCTAAAGCTTGCGTCTTCAACCGAAGACAAGTCAATTACGTTTATAGAGCTTGACACCAATGTATTCATTACTAACTGGATTACGCGTCGGTTCGTGACAAAAAGACGGTTTCCATTGTGAATTCTAATGGAAACCAAGCAAATGATAATAGCCGATGCTAGAAGGGCAAATAAGATTATAAAGAGGAAGCGCCTTCCCATCTCGTCTATTTGATTTTGAGCGAGAAGCGTAAATAAAAACGCTAAGAGGATAATAATTAATCCGCAAAAGGTTGCTGTAAGGATGCCCAAAAGGCATACTTTGGCCCTGGTAAAGGCATATTCTACGTATTCGTCGTCGCGGAAACTCACACCCGGGAAGTCTTTTTTACTTCTTTCGTGACGGATTTTTACTAAATTTTCGTCCATATCGCTCCTTCAAGGCAATTATAACTTATTTTTATAATTTTTCAAGTGTGTCTTTCCCTTTTCTGTGACTACGCGCCCCCGTGACGTGCGTGCGATTAACCCCATCTGCAACAGATACGGCTCATAATAATCCTCGATCGTTGAGGCTTCGTCGCCAGTGAGCGCCGCAATCGTGGTTAATCCTACTGGCCTATCGCCATAATTACTATACATTAGCTCTAACATGTTGCGATCTGCCGGGTCAAGACCTAGCTCATCTATTTCCATTAATTTAAGCGAGCGCGTAGCGATTTCCCGATCCACTATGCCATCACCATTTACATCCGCAAAATCTCTAACGCGTTTAAAGAGGCGATTGGCGATTCTAGGCGTCAAACGGGAGCGTGTTGCAAGAAGTCCCGTGGCCTCAGGCAGTATTTTGGTATTTAAAATTCCTGCAGTACGATTAATAATTTGCTCAATCTCTGGCTCTTTGTAGTATTCTAGCCGGTGAATAATACCAAAACGATCCCGTAGTGGCCCAGCTAGCGAACCAGTACGGGTAGTTGCACCAATAACAGTAAACCTAGGTAAATCTAGCCGTACACTGCGTGCCGCTGGACCTTTACCGATAACAATGTCTAGTTTGTAATCCTCCATGGCCGAATAGAGGATTTCCTCTACCGCCCTGCGCAAACGGTGAATTTCGTCTATGAATAATACGTCGCCATCTTTTAAGTTGGTGAGAATAGAAGCCAGGTCGCCGGCTCTTTCGATTGCTGGACCGCTAGTAACCCTAAGCGAGGCACCGAGTTCGTGTGCAATTACGCCAGCCATTGTGGTTTTTCCTAATCCTGGTGGGCCATAAAGCAGAACGTGATCAAGAGTGGCGCCATCGTTACGCTTTTTTACTGCATCAATAGCTAATTTGATATTATTTTTGAGATGTTCCTGCCCGATATATTCATTAAAGGAGGTGGGGCGAAGAGAAATCTCTATCATTTCTTCTTCGGAATCATTTTCTGCCGCCGTGGGCTCTACTAACCTCTCTATTGCCATGGCTATATTTTATCATATCCCTTAGTTTTTTATAGACCAAGCTAAGAAAATAATATATAATTACATTATGCATAAGGTTAAAAGCACGCTTGGCATCATACTATTTGTTTTTGTGACGGTTGGGATGGGGGCTAGTGTGTTTTTCTCTATTCAGGGCGATAAAGACTCTGACTACGTAGTAGAAACTAATGCGTTTTTTGCTCCTTTTGAGTTTTATGAAAACCGCAAGATTGTGGGGGTAGACATAGATATTATCGACCGCGTAGCCAAAAAACTAAACAAAACGATTCAGGTTAAAAATGTGGAATTTGACGTTATAATTGATAACGTCGAAGCCGGAAGAATTGCCGATGCGGGGGCCGCTGGGTTGACTATCACGCCGGCGCGCGAGGAAAAAGTTAGCTTTACGATTCCCTACTATACGTCTGTACAATACGTAATTTTTAATCGCAATTTTCCGCCTACCTTACGAGACGATCATGTAGTATGGGAGGCGTTGGCGGATTATACGCTTGGGTCACAAATCGGTAGCACGGGATACATTTTTGTTGACGATGAAATTAAAAATGGTGTTTTGTCTGGCACGGATACCAAGATTAAAGGTATCGATTCGCATCAGCTAGCCGCAGACGCTATCAATTCGCATATTGTTGACTACGCTATTGCGGATGAGCTAGCGGCGAAATTTATAATAGAGAAGAATCCTGAACTTGATGCTCTGCCCTTATATTACTCCGGTGCCACAAGAGAAGAAGATTATCCAGTAGAGGAATCCTATGCGATTGCTGTAAATAGATCGCGCGGAGAGCTTCTTGAAGCGTTTAATGAAGTTCTAGGCGAAATGCTAACAAAAGATGCGGGCGGCCAAAGCGAGATCGATAAATTAGTTTTAAAATATATGGGGCTTTACGATGAGTGATTTTTTTAGCAAGATAGGCGAATTATTTAGTACGCCAGAATACATTGATTCCCTGCTACATGGGTTTTTGCTAACAATTCAGATTTCCTATTTTGCTATCTTAATTGGGGTGGCGCTCGGGACGTTGATAGCTCTAATCGATGTCGCAAAGCCAACTAAATGGATGGTGGTACCAAAGTTTATTTGCAAAATTTACACCACGGTAATACGGGGGACGCCGATGGCTTTACAGCTTTTTATCATGTTCTTTGTGATTTTTGCGATAAAAGGATTTCCTAGCATTATTATAGCTATCATCGCCTTTGGCCTAAATTCGGCCGCATACACGTCAGAAGTGGTTAGGGGTGGAATTTTGTCGGTCGATAAGGGCCAAACCGAGGCAGGACTGGCGCTAGGATTATCTAATCGCACGATTTTCTTTAAGATTGTAGCGCCGCAAGCCATTAAAAACATTATTCCAGCACTCGGTAACGAAATTATTACAGTGATCAAAGAAACAGCGATAGTAAGTATGGTAGGCATGTATGATTTAAACATGGCCGCAAAGGATATTGGGTCTGGCCAAAATATGGCAAGCTACTTGGTGCCGATGGTTACGGCGGCACTGTTCTATCTTGGGACTATCTACCTTATTACTTTTATCGTAAAACGGATTGAAAAGAACCTTAGAAAAAGCGACTTAAGGACGGAGGAATAATGGAAGAAAATACTGAGCTTGTTATTAAAAATCTACACAAATCATTCGGTAAGAACAAAGTAATAAATGGCATTAATTTTAGATTACTAGAAGGCGAACGAGTGGTAGTGCTGGGGCCGTCTGGGTCAGGAAAATCGACTTTTTTAAGATGCATCAACTGGATGGAGGAGCCTACGGCTGGAGAAATCTATCTTGATGGCGAACTCGTGACCAGTAAAAACATTCGCAAAATTCGCCGAAATATCGGTATGGTATTCCAACATTTTAACTTGATTTCTAATATGACGGTGATGGAAAATTTAATACTAGCGCCAGTAAAACTAAAGGTGATGAAAAAAGATGAGGCTAGAAAGCGAGCACTAGAGCTTTTAAAACATATTGGTTTGTCTTCTAAGGCAGAGGCCTATCCAGCTTCGCTTTCGGGCGGACAAAAGCAGCGCGTAGCAATTATCCGCGCGATGATGATGTCTCCAGAGGTTTTGCTGTTTGACGAACCTACTTCTGCGCTAGATCCAGAATCTATTGGGGACGTTCTTAGCCTAATTCGCGAACTCGCAGACCGCGGCATGACGATTATGATAGTTACGCACGAAATGAGTTTTGCTAAAGAAATTGCAACTAGAATCGTTTTTATTGACAAAGGTAAGATTATTGAAGAAGGTGCACCAAACGAATTCTTTAATCATCCTAAAACTCCTAGAGTACGGGAGTTTTTAAAAAAGGTATTATAAAAAGCCTGGCGTCAATTTCGTGGTATAATTAACGAAAATAATGGAGAGAAAAAATGAAAATATTATGCGTTAATGCTGGCTCATCATCTTTAAAATTCCAACTATACGAAATGCCCGCAGAAATATCCATCATTGGTGGTTATGTAGAAAAAATTGGAGCTAGTGATAGTTTTTACACTATTAAATATGAAGGCAAAAAGACCGAAACTGCTAAGCCGATTAAAAATCACGCAGAAGCGGCAAAGGTTATGCTTGAGGAGTTGATTAATTATGGGGCAGTTAAGAGCCTAGAAGAGATACATGGCGTTGGGCATAGAGTTTTGCATGGTGGCGAGAAGTATGCAAAATCAGTAATAATCGATGAGCAAGTTTTAAAAGATATAAAAGATCTTACTAAGCTTGGGCCACTCCATCATCCTGGCAATATCGCTGGGATAAAAGCAATGCAAAAAGCTTTGCCTAATGCTGCTCAAATTGCAGTGTTTGATACTGCATTTCACCAAACAATCCCAAAGGTCCAGTACATGTATCCCGTGCCAATGGAATGGTACGAAAAATTCGGCGTCAGAAAATATGGCTTCCATGGAACGAGTCACAAATACATTACCGAGGTAATGCAAAAAAAGCTTGGTAAAGAAAAGATTAATTTAATTGTTTGCCATGTTGGTTCGGGAGCTAGTATTACGGCCGTTAAAGATGGAAAAAGTTTTGACACCACAATGGGTCTAACGCCTCTTGATGGATTAATGATGGGAACTAGATCCGGCTCGATTGATCCGTCAATTATAAAATACATGATTGATGAATCGGGCATGACGTACGCCGAAATAGACGAAGCTTTGAACAAAAAATCTGGCCTACTAGGAATTTGCGGATTTAATGATAACCGTGACGTAGAAAAAGCCATTGCGGAAGGAGACGAAAATGCAAGACTAGCGCTCGATATGTACGTTGACCGCATTGATCGTTATATCGCAGAGTACTACCTAGAGCTAAACGGCAAGGTGGATGCTATCGTGTTTACCGCAGGTGTGCTTGAAAATGGATCCGAAACTCGCGAGTCAATTATCGAAGGTTTGGCTCCGCTAGGAATCAAAATTAACCGCGAAGTAAATGACGCAATCGCAAGCTTTAAAGAAATAACCAGTGGAATTATTACTGCAGAAGATTCGACAATACCAGTTTACGTTGAACCAACTAATGAAGAAATCATGATTATACGTGATGCCTACAGGCTCTGCAAATAATCACATGGATATTTATGATTTAATAAATGATTTTTTGGAACACCTAGAAGTAGAGTCTGGGCGTAGCAAGAAAACGGTTGAAAACTATAGGCTTTATCTTGAAAGGTTTGTTGAGATTGCACTTGAAATAACTGGTAAGGATGAGCTAAAACCTAGCGACATTACTAAAGAGCTTCTTAGAAAATACCGCATCAAGTTAAATCGTTATGGCTCAGAAAATGGCAAAGATGATTTAAAAACAATTACTCAAGCGTATCACCTGATTGCCTTAAGGGGATTTTTGAAGTATTTGGCAAGGCGCGATATCAAATCGCTCGATCCTTCCCTAGTTGATTTGCCACACGTGCATCGCAAACAGGTCACGTTTTTACATTTTGACGAAGTGGAGGACATATTAACACAAATTGATTTATCTACAGAATCAGGATTAAGGGATAGGGCAATAATTGAGTTACTCTATTCTGGAGGGTTAAGGGTTTCCGAGCTAGTTGGACTTAACCGTGATTCAATCAATCTAAAAAAACGCGAGTTTGTGGTGCGGGGTAAGGGCAGCAAAGACCGGCCGATTTTTATCAGTAAAGCCTGCGCCGATAGAGTGCAAGACTATCTTGATGCCCGTACGGATTTTTTGCCGGCGCTCTTTCTTAATAATTCTAGAAATCAACAAGCCGTAGATACTTCTGGTAATTTTCGCCGGATGACCGCAAGGTCGGTTGAAAGGGTTGTCGAAAAATACGCAAGACTAGCTGGAATCACTAAGCACGTTTCGCCTCATACGCTTAGACATTCTTTTGCCACAGATTTACTAATGAATGGGGCAGACATTAGGTCGGTACAATCCATGCTCGGGCATGCCGATATTTCTACTACTCAGATATATACCCATGTAACAGATAAACATCTGCGCGAGATTCACGAAAAATTCCACTCTGATACTAATTAGAATTATCAGATACTATATTTGGGTCGTATAGACGCATTACGGTTGAGATAGTGGACGCATCGCTAGATTTGTTGCCATACCAGCAAGTACGAATATAAAAATCGTAGAAGGCAGAACTTTTATCGTTGCCAATCGCAGTTGTATTATTATCCTTTACGGCGATTACGTAGATTCCTTCTACACTAAAGAGTTCTTCCTTTCTTTCTAGTAGTCCTTCTCCATCATTGGTTTTGTCGGTATACACTAAGCGTGGATAGGTTGAGGCTGGCCTAAACATGTTTGAGTCTTGGCTTTGGCTAATAACCACCTTGCTAGGGTCATTGAGGCTCGCCAGTTTTCGAGGGTTAATAATAAAGGCATGGCCAATAGTTTGACTGGTGGTAGGATTATATAAATCTTCACAACTGGACGGGTTGAATTGTACTACTGATTGGATTTCTGAATCTTCGGGGGCTAGCTCGAACGTTTTGGCTTTATCTACTATTGCATTCCATAGTTCTGCATACGGATTCTCTTTTTGATTAACGTTAGCGATATAGGAAGAATGGATAAAACGTATAGCCTCGGCCTGAGTATCAATCTCTTCCCTGGTTAGAGTTGTCTCAAGGGCCGTTTGGGCACTAGCGACGCCGTTACTCATTACTGCAACTATGGCGATGGCGATCATAGAAAAAATACCAACCGCTAGGGTTACTTCTACTAGAGTATCGCCTTTTTTTACCATAAGCTCATTATACCATACGTGCGAAAAAACAAAAAATTCGCCCTATATTTACGGTGCGAATTTCTAGTGGCGGATCCGACGAGACTCGAACTCGCGACCTCTGCCGTGACAGGGCAGCGCTCTAACCAACTGAGCTACGAATCCACTCTTTTTATATTATACTTTACTTTTTAGAGAAAATCAAGACTAAAGTCCTGGGATTTTAAAGGCGCCAGGGTCATTAGCTTGAGCATTATAGATTTGATCTTGCATGGCAGGTTGAGCGCCAAGGGATGGAGTAGTAGGCACTTCTGGCTCCGATGTGGCTTTAGGCTGATCGATGATCGGCGATGATGATACCGGATTGGCATCGGGCTGGTTATCTATCGATGGGATTGATGCAGGACTAATAGGTTCCTCCATTGGGGTAAACATATTTTCATCAATAGGTGGGGCTGGCGGCGGTGGCAAAATTGGCGAATCCGGAGGAGTTACCGGCGAACTCGAAACGGGAGCGTAATCAATCTCTGGGACTCCATTTATTTCTGGGGCGGATGGCACATCTGGTGCACTCATTGCGGCGGGATTGGTTAGTCCAGGCGTGACTGGCTGAGCAGCATCTGTGGCAGGAGCGACATCCATAGCTAGAGCGACATCCATAGCTGGAGCGGTATCCGTAGTAGAGGTAGCATCCGTAACTGGAGTAACACCAGTATTATCTAGAGCCTCGTCCATCATTTTATTATAATCACGTTTATCGGATTCTTTTTCTTCAAAGGCTTCTTTCCCTAAAGTTACTGTTGGAGTTTCTTCGTCAATAGGCGCAAACGGATCCTCTGTAGGTTTTGAACTGTCTATCTTGATAGGCTCGGATTCTGGAGCAGGAATCGTCTCGTCTCCGGCCTGCGCCAAGCTTGCCGCTGCTTGTTGAAGATCGGCCAGCAGGCTACTTTCTTGGCTCATGGGACCATCATCGGATGATGTGGATTCTGGCGAAGCAGATGACTCGGTTTTAGAAGAATCGTCTTTTTTGTCGCTATCGGCTGATTCGGGCTTACTCTTGTCGGATGGCTCATCATCATTTTCGTGGTCAATATCGATATTTGTTAGGCTATCTTTTTCTTCTTTTGGCTTTAATGTTGGAAGAACGCCAAACATTTCGTTCTCGATATCATCGGTGATGTTTTGAGAGATCAATTGTTGATTTGCGCCTAGCTCCATTAGTTTAGAGGCGACGTTCATCGTTTTAGAAGTGGTAGCGGCAGTAGAAAAACGGTCCGTAGCAGCAACTATACCGGTCAAAAATGCCGTGGCTTCTTCTCCGGAGAGTTTTTCTTTTACGTTCATAGTAATGATCAAATCGGCAAGCATTTCGGAGACCGAGCTAGCGCCCTTATCGCTCCACTCGATTTCGCCAAATTTGCCAGGATTGCCAGTGGTAATATTAATAATTGAAGCATCATGCATGATGCGGCCGTGTTCACGGAGAGCCGAGTCAAGGTCGATACCGTTAGCCACATCAAGAGCTAACACTAGATCAACGTTATAATCACCGTAGGAAAACTCTAAATCGTCTTCGGAAACCCTAGCGCGATACGGGGTGATAAATAGCTTAACAAAGTCGCCGTCGACCTTGCAACGCACGTGGTCGGCTTTTTCTTTATTTAAAGCTACAACAAAATCCTGCAGAGTGTCTGCAGACGGCTCAAAGGTATCCTCTGGCTTTAAGAATTCTAGGGCGTTAGGAGTAGAGCCGGAATAAATGGCCGTAGCGCGCTTGCCTAAACGATCAAGATATAGTGACAGGCCGATAGCGGCTGCCATTTCGTCTACCGATGGGTCGCTGGAGAGAGCCACTAAGACGTTTTGCGAATCGGCGATGGCGTGAGTAACTTTAGATTTGATATCCTCGGCCTCGGCAGAGTCTGCTATTGCTGGATCGGGAGCTGTTGGGGTAGGAGGAATGGCGGGAATTTCTGATGGCGAGGCGCTAGGGACTGCGGAAGGAGCCGCAGCGCTATCATTCGCTGGTGGATTTACGGGTGTAGGTTTAGTATTATCATCTGGCATATCGATATCCTTTTGTTTTATATTCTAATATTACCATAAGGTTTTTGAGAATTCAAGAAATTCATTTCATTAGTTCGCTTGGACGAACCCCTGAGCGTTTCTAGGGCTAGAACGGCACGAACTACCACTCCTAAGCACTAGAGACAGCGCAGCGGACAGGCCAACCGTAGTACTTGAGGCCGCTGTTTATGCCTGGGATGACGCCGCTACTGTTGAAGAGCAGGCTGTAGGCGTTGGCGCTAGAGTACGCCGTAGAGGGCCAATAGTAGCCGACGGAGCCACGATAGTTCACCGAGCCGCCGTAAACGTTGCCAGAATAAATGAAGTTGTTTGGGTAGGCTCCGAGCTTTTTCCTAGCATATGCGTTTGTGACATCTGAATGATTATTGATTTTATAGTTTAGATAGTAACATCCGCCTGGAGTATTGCCATTAC
>JAEEUB010000013.1 GCA_016286785.1 Candidatus Saccharimonadota bacterium | reverse complement strand
TACTTAGCGGTGAGTTAGTAGACCTGCCATACAGATTATTACAAAAGCTATCAATCTCTATCTTTGGCCTAACCGCCTATGCCATTAAACTTCCAAGTATCTTGGTTGGCCTAGGCTTAGGATTCTTTCTCATCCTCCTACTTAACCGATGGTTTAAAACTAACGTTTCGTTACTAGTTTCTTGCCTAATCATATTATCCACCCCATTTCTTTTTCTAGCAGGTTCTGGCACCCCATTGATCATGTTAGTTTTTTGGCCAACCCTCATGCTTTGGCTTGGTTCAAAAATCCAAGGCGAAAAACGCCCAAGCCCAATTCATTGTTTTGCTTTCGCGATAATAATGTTGCTTTCTATCTTTACGCCATACATGGTCTATTTTTCGTTAATCTGTGTATTATTCGTCATTTCTCAACCACATCTCAGATTCGTAATCAAAAATCTGCCTAAAATTCCAACTATTATTACTGGTATTTTGCTCATAGGAGGCTTTGTACTGCTAGGTATTAGCATTCATAATCGGCCCGATATTATTATGGAATTATTATTCGTCAAAAACTACGATGTCAACACTTTTATTCCAAACATTATAGCCGCTTTAGGCCCGGCTTTCTCCTGGCGTACTACAGTAGAGAGTGTATTTCTTTCACCCCTAATCAGCCTGCCAGTTTTTGCGCTCGTTTTGATTGGACTATTCTCCACTACAAAAGGCTTTTTCGCCTCAAGAAATTCCATAGCATCACTTTTAATCATGTTTTGTCTTATCATTTCTGGATTTAATCCGAACGCCATTATCTTCCTTATCCTTCCTTTCTCGATTCTGATGGCTCATGGATTCAAGTATATTCTTGAGAAATGGTACGGACTATTCCCAGAAAACCCATACGCCAGAGTTTCGGCCGTTTTTCCACTAGTAATTTTATTTGCAATCATGATTATTCCAAATCTATTACAATATGTCTACGGCTACCGTTATAATCCGAATATCGCTAGTCAATTTAGCTACACCCTAGAAGTAATCAACGAAAACATCACATCTGGCAAATTACTTGTTAATCAAAATTACGATTTCTATAAAATCTTAGAGCAAAAAACCGATATCAAAATAGTAAATAGCCTTGATAACAATCGGGAGAATGTTGCCTCTCTAGGCCCAATCGATAAGCACGGAAACATCTATCGCCTCGCAAAGATAATAACATCGCCGATGCGTGAAAACTCTGATATAATATACCTATATACATACGCTGAAAAAGAAGGAGAATGATATGGGTCAAAAAATGGACCAAATGAAGCTATTAAACCAATTACGTAAAGCTCAAAAAGAACTCAAAAACGAAATCGTAGAAGTAGAAGCTGGCGACGGCGCAGTTATAGTCCAAATTAACGGGGAATTAAAAGTTAAAAAAGTTAAAATTGACCCCGAGAAAATTGATTTAGATGACATTCACGAACTAGAACGCTGGATCGAAAACTGTATGCGAGACGGCTTTGCGAAAGCGCAAGAAATCGCAACCGACAAAATGAAACCACTAATGGGCGGTCTTGGCAATCTCGGCTTTGGCGGAATGTAATACATGCTTCCTCAAGCACTAAACAACACGATCGACGCTCTTTCCATGCTTCCGGGCGTCGGCCAACGTACGGCCGAAAGATATGCATACTTTTTGTTCAAAACAAATCCAAAAGTTTCAGAAAACATTGCGGACGCCTTGATGAATTTGCATAAGAACGTAAAATCTTGCCCTATAACTTTCGCCTTAATTGATGCAGACGAAGAAGTATCATCGTTTTATTCCGATCCAGCGCGCGATAAGACAACAATACTAGTAGTAGAAGAACCCCTAGACATCTACGCAATAGAGCAAACGAAATCATATAAAGGGACATACCATGTGTTAGGCGGCGCAATCTCACCAATCGACGGTATTACACCCGACCAACTACATATTGGCGAATTAATAAAAAGAGTAAATAGCGACGGCGCAAAAGAAGTAATCATAGCCACCAATCCATCAGTTGAGGGGGAATCTACAGCTTTACTACTTGAAAAGCTCCTACATGAACAAAACCCAGATCTCAAACTAACCAGGCTCGCACGCGGTTTACCGCTTGGTGTTGATTTATCATATGCAGACCAAATCACTTTGAGCGCGGCTCTAGAGAATAGAACTAACCTGTAGGGCGCATTGCATCCATTGTAATTGTGCTATAATTAAACCATGAATAAGAATTTTAAGGTTAGAGTTGTCGTTGGAATTAGTATGTTTGCCGTGGCTTTTTTTGCATTATGTATTCACGACGGGCTCTTATTCAAATTTCTCTACATGCTTTTTTCAGCGGTAGCAATGATTGAGCTTTTCAGTTTTTTCAAGAAAAAAACGAGCAAACTGGGCGCGTTTTTATCCGTTCTAGAAATGGTTTTTCTGATATGGAGTACCATTTTTATCATAAGTACAGACGCAGGGCATCTGTGGTATGTCATTCTCGGGGTACCCGGATACGACGTTTTTGCATATCTATTTGGCATCAAATTCGGTGGCAAAATCATCAAAAAATCTCGTCCATTTCCGCGCATCTCCAAAAACAAGACCTGGGAAGGGACGATATTTGGGTTGATAATGGCAACCCTGCTAGTAACAACTAAAATGTTTATCGACGGCGGATTTCCTGCCGACTGGATATATCTACTATGCGGCCCACTAGCACTAATAGGCGACTTATTTGAAAGCTACTTAAAGCGTAAATTTAACGTCAAAGATTCGAACGAAATCATTATTAGCAATAAAACATTTGCAAAGCTCGAAATAATCGTTGGCGGCTCCGAAGGTCACGGCGGTTTTCTGGACAGAATTGATTCAGTGGCATTTGCCTGCACAATTCTTTTAATTATTGTATCGCTAATCTAATAAACCGTTATTAAACGATATTTCGCCTATGGTCAACTTTCCAGGCGCGTACCTTTGCAAACTTAGCCGCAAGCACATCGGTAGACCATTTATCACCAAGCATTACTGTTTCTTCTGGAGAAAAATCATATTTTATCATCGCTTCTGTAAGTTTTTTGCTCATCGGCTTTTTTGCCCACCAAACACAATCCACCCCTATTGGCTTGCAAAACTTTTGCATCATTTTTTTACGTCCGTTATTCGAAATAATGACTATCTTTACATTCGCCTTTTTGCAATCCTCAACCCAATCCTGGAGTTCATCTGCTGGCTCTTTCTCAGAATGAAGTCTCAAAGTATTATCTAAATCACAAAGAAGTAGCTTCACGCCTTCTTTAATCAATAGTTCAGGCGTTACATCCTCAAACCTTTCAAATTTCTTATCCGCGTTAAAAATAACCATATATCTATTTTAACAAAAATGACTGCATTATGCCACTAAAAAACAACCACAGTAATCCTATGGTATAATAATAGATATGTACGAAATCTTTAATGACTTTTTAGCGAACAAAAAGAATATCTGCATCATTCAGGCAGAAAATCCAGACGGCGATTCGCTGGGTAGCGCAATCGCTCTCGATTATTTATTGCCAGAAAAAAACGTTTCGCTGTATTGCCCTATAGATATTCCTAAATATTTGCATTATTTTAACGACTGGGCAAGAGTATCTTGCGAATTTGATTATAAAGCAGATGGATATATTATTGTTGATACCGCCGCCAAAGTATTATTGTCTAAGCTTCTAGAAGATCCAGCAATCAAAAACAGACTTTTTTCAGCCCCAGTTTTAGTAATTGATCACCACGAAACACCAGACGACTTAGAATTTCCACACGAAAGCATCATAGAAATCCGTCCGGCTTGCGCAGATGTCATCTTTCGTATAGCTAAAAATTTAGCACTACCAATCGAAAAAGAAGCGGCAGACGCAATTTTTCAGGGAATTTTATCAGACACTCTAGGGCTTACTAGCGCCTCGGTTACGTCCGAAACATTCGAAACGGCAGCAGAGCTAACTCGTCTTGGATCCAATATCGCATCACTCGAAGAGCATAGGCGTGAATTCATGAAAAAATCTCCACGCATTCTTAACTACAAAGCGGATTTAATTAAGCGAATCGAATACTCCCTAGACGGCGAATTGGCAACAGTGCATATCCCATGGGAAGACATTTCGGAGTATTCAAGCGAGTACAATCCAAATGTACTTATATTAGAAGAAATGAGATTGGTTGAAAACGTAAAAGTAGCTGTAGCAATAAAAACCTACCCGGATGGCAAAGTCACAGGAAAAATACGTTCAGACACGTCTGCACCAATCGCTGATAAAATTGCCGGCTATTTTGGTGGAGGCGGACATCCTTATGCAGCTGGATTTCGCACTTACGACACCTCCTACGATGAAGTTGTAAAAGATTTGGTTGATATCACGCCAAAACTCTTATTAGAACAAAGCGAATTGATAAATAAAGAATAAAAGGAGAAGCCATGCTATTATCAAAAAGAAAAGAAGAACAAAGCAAAAGGTTAACTCTCAAAAAAACCCATGACCATTGCAATTCTAAAAATCCAAAACTCGCAGTAATCCTAATCCACGGCATCGCATCCGATTCCTCAGCCTTTAAACATGCCTTAAAGAATCTAGAAGCAAAGAAAAACTTAACCGATGTTAGATTTATTACTTTTGACCTACTAGGTTCCGGAAAGTCATTAAAAGATGACAATCTAAATTACGATTACAAAGATCAACTAGAAGCCCTTCATAATTCAATCGAGGATTTAAGCCTTAATATACCAGTAGTGTTTATAGGTCACTCGCTTGGCACATTTATTGTAACTCACTACGCAGCTAAGTACAAAAGTACTATCGAGTCATTAATCTTGTTGTCCCCGCCAGTATATACAAAGAAAGATTTTAAAAACCCAGCTTTTGAGGTAGCTATTAAAATGTTTAAGGACGCTATAGCCTTAAGAAACCGCAAAATATTAGAAGATAAAGCCTTTAAAAATTCCATGGAAAAAATTGCGCTTAATCCAGATAACTACGATGTTTTATTAAATCTAAAAATACCTACAACTTTAATTTATGGCAGCAAAGATCAAATCATCGCATCATTCAACTATCCAAAACTCTTAAAAGCCAATTCTAACCTAAAAGCCATTGAGACAGACGGCCACCACGGAATAACCCATGACAAATATGACAAAATTCCAAAAATTTTGGAGGAAATACTAAATGCTTAAAATCTACAATACGGCAAAACGCGCGCTCGAAGACTTCAAGCCAATAAATAAAACCGTCAAAATTTACACTTGCGGACCAACCGTATATGGATACCAGCACATAGGAAACTACGCATCATATATATATTGGGATCTTTTAATTAGAACCTTAATAATGGACGGTTATAAAGTTAAACGTGTCCTTAACTTTACGGACGTCGGCCATCTAACATCAGACGCCGACTCTGGAGAAGACAAGCTAGAAAAGGGCGCAGCTCGTGAAGGAAAAGATGTTTACGAAATCGCAAAATTCTACGGCGATGACTTTATGCGAAACTTTAAGGCTTTAAATCTAATCGAACCAGAAATCATCGCGCACGCTACAGATTATGTAAAAGACGACATAAAGGCAGTAGACAAAATGACAGACGGTGGGTTTACCTACGAAACCTCCGATGGCATTTATTTTGACACAAGCAAATTCGACCATTACGCAGATTTTGCTAAGCTAGACTTGTCTGGCTTACAGGCAGGCGCCAGAGTTGGTTTTTCAGATGAAAAGCGCCAAGTTTCGGACTTTGCCGTCTGGAAGTTCATCAAGCCGGGAGAAAAACACGCAATGCGTTGGGATTATCTTGGACGACCAGGATACCCAGGATGGCATCTAGAATGCTCCACTATCATCGAGAAAGAACTGGGTGGACCTATCGATATTCACACTGGGGGTATTGACCATATCCCAGTTCATCATACCAACGAAATAGCGCAAACCTACGCTATGACCGGACGAGAATTAGCTAAGTATTGGCTACATTGCAACTTTATCACTATCGACGGTGAAAAAATTTCAAAATCCTTGGGCAATATTTATACCTTAGACGATTTAGCTAAGCGCGGCTTTTCGCCAATGGACTTTAAAATGTGGGTCTTATCTGGCCATTATCAAGGAACGCGTAATTTTACCTTTGAATCACTAGCTGGAGCCAAGGAAAGAAGACTATCCTGGCGCAATCGCATTGCCGAATGCTACCAAAACACAAATAGCTTAAACAACAAAGATGCATCATTTGGGCAAATTCTAGACGCGGTTAATGATAACCTTAATTCACCAAAAGCCTTTGCCCTAATTGATACGCTAAATCTTAATTTGAAAGACTGGCAAAACATCGATAAACTATTTGGCCTCAACCTAATAGAAGACTCGCCCAATTTAAACGATGTTGCAAACAAAACAATTTTGGAACGAGAAATTGCTCGTCAAGCAAAAGACTACGAAAAAGCCGATCAAATCCGAGATGAACTAGCTAACCAGGGTATTACCATTAAAGACACAGCAACCGGCCCAATTTGGCAATATTCTAAATAGTACGCCATCTATACCTTTTGCTCTTTATCGTCCTTAATAAGAACATAAGATAAAGAACCAGAAACTGCAACAGCAGCAGAGGCAGCTGTTGCGGCAATCATAAGACCATTTCCAGAAGGAGAACTTACACTATCGGTAGTCTCAAACGCATTAAGTGGAGCAAAATAGCCATCTTTTACATCGATTGACTCAACCTGAGTTTTAATACTACTGCCAGCATTAGATTGTCTGAGCGTGGACAGACTGGTTAAACCTCCACTATTAAGACTCCCTGAGTTGTTACCCATCCCACCGTTCTGTTGATTATTCGGAACCGTCATGGCCGCTCTAAATGCTTGCACTAAATTCATGTCAGAATTTGGGTTGCTCATATACCAATTAAGAATATCTGCATTAGTTTTGACATAGCCCATCATATAAACAAACTTCAAGTTGTTTGAACTAGATTTTAATTTGTAATACCTAGTTCTGTCATATAGGCCCGATAGGTTCGTGAGTTCATATTCCTCATATCTTGCTTCATCCGGCACACCGAGCAGACCCTCAAGTAGATATGCTGTCGTACCGGTACGATCGGCACCCACACGGCAGTGGAAGTAAATATTCTTTGGATTATTTGCGCTCGTAATATCTGTCATAATATCAGTCACGGCCGTCCATGCCTTCATGTAATTGGAAGAAGCATTATTCTCGTCACCAGAATGATATTCAAAATCATAATGGACCACTGGATCCCATTTATAATCACTGAGTTTAGTATCGTTCGCGTATTCTTTAGGATCGCCCACATCATATTGTTTATTGATACCGAGATTATAAAGCTCGGTTGCGGGAGTATTCCATAATCTTTCACCACGGAATAATCTACCGTAGGCCAGCGTACCAGTTACGGTCTGATTGTTACCGTCTGTATAAGACACTGGCAAACCGCCAAGATCACGAGTGTTTCGATTTGCGCTAAGCTCAATCGGCCTTCTGCCGTTTACAGAAGTTGCTGTCACATAACCATACACCGTACTATCATCCGCTTTCTCCCAATAATATGTCTGGCCAGGAACCATATTATGGATGATACCATTCGTAGCATTCGCATATGTGACCTGTTCACCATTTTCATCATCAAGATAAACATTAAGAGCTGCGCCAATCTTGGTATCATAAGCCTTTGGTTTTGAACAATCATACGAACCATTTCCCCAGTTAGTAAGCGTGTTCAAAGGCTTGACGGCATCACTGTAACTAGGTATCGAGCATAGATTATCCTCAAAATTATCTTTTATACCTTCCCAAAAACCCTTCTCGCTAAGCTCACTCGTATCGCCCCAAGTTGAATCGTTGATCGGTGAACTTTGATTGAATGTCGTAATATTAATCGGACTTGGCACCCAACTATTAATAAGAGTTTGATAGCCCTGCAAAGCATCATTGGCAATATTAAATATTACCGGCTCATCAGACGAATCATAGGAGTAATGCGCTACATATACTTTATTACCATCAGGTATTGTAGCGGAAGTAACCTGAACAGCTGGCGTTACGGACTCATCAAACCATCCAATAAAGGTATAGTTCTCATTTGGCGGAGTTGGAGTCGGCAAAGTCCCAAGCGGGCTATTAATTGGTACAGTAAAGCTACTTGGATCATTCATCGAGCCATCATTAACGTCAAGTTCGATTACATAATCAGTCGGCACACCAAGTTTGACATACATGTCAGTAAATGTTGCATAAATCGGACGTTGGGAACCAGTGCCAGCAGAATTAAGTGTAGCACCAAACCATACTTTAGTATCAAAACGTGTAGTAT
The DNA here is from genome assembly GCA_016286785.1 of Candidatus Saccharimonadota bacterium. Lineage (GTDB taxonomy): Bacteria > Patescibacteriota > Saccharimonadia > Saccharimonadales > Saccharimonadaceae > Nanosyncoccus. The sequence goes on along the minus strand of JAEEUB010000013.1, from coordinate 14,216 downwards.
TTGCAGAGATATCCTGCAAAAGCGTATAAGGCGCATCATTCCAAGAGTAGTAAATCTTTTCGCCAATTCTCGCAATTTTTACTTGGTTTACACTACTTATAGCCACAAGTGGAGCACTAACGGCCTGAGAATTCATACTAAACCTCTCAGTAAACTCCAGATTAGCCGTGCTACTAGATCTCCTAAGCGTAAATCCTGGCCAACCAGATAAGTTTTCAGCCTTAGAGGTTACGAAGGTAGCTTGACTTGTTGAACTAGAACCATCGAATGAAACAATATTGAGTCCGACCTCAAAATCTTTCTGGAAATTTGCTTGCGTAAACAACTGAATAGCAGTATCAATATAATGCTTCGTTTTATCTATTGAGTTACCAGATACTGCATCCTCAAGACAGTAATCACCAGTTAAGTTTGATGTGCCATTAAATGTACAAGCATTGGTCTCTGCCCAGACAATCGGGAAGCTCGAAGTGTTTTCGACCCATTTTGCATAATAAGTCACATCGTCATCAATAGTTTCTTCTGGATAAACTTCTTGGTAGAATGTACCATCATCTTTATACCAACCAAAGAACATATAATTTGATTTGGTTGGGGTCGGCAAAGCTCCGACCGCGGTACCGTCTTCTACTCGTTTTGAGCTATCTCTCGGATCATTAAATGAGCCGCCATTTGGATTAAATGTCACGGTATACAACGTAACAGGTGCGGCGGTAATTTCTACTTCAAGAGTTTTAGTGAGCCCAGACATCGAACCAGTCATTATGATATTTGTAGTACCGGCACTTACGCCAGTGATTACGCCAACAGAATCAACCGTAGCAATCGAAGTATCGGCAGATGAGAAAGTATATGGTTCAAGCTCGGCAGAGTTCGTGACTATAACAGTAGTTTGCTCACCCTCCATCGTGGTAAGATCATTATTTCCAATAATTGCCTGAGTTACTGGGAGCAATGTCGTAACATTTACTGTTATACTCTTAGTAGCACCAGAAGTTGCACCAGTCATCGTAATAGTAGTGGTGCCATTCGTCACGCCAGTTATTTCACCCGCCGAATCAACAGTAGCAATTGAAGTATTATTCGAGGTAAACGTATAAGGTTCAAGTTCAGAAGAGTTGGTTACGACAATATTTGCAGTTCCACTTGGCTCAACGGCAATCGTATCTCGCTGAAGCTCCGCTAATGCTACAGTTTTTAGCCACTGTGCGTGATAAGTTGTATCGGCGGTCGGCTCGGTACTACTGGAAATTTGCGAACCACCAGTTTCCGCAGTAAACCAGCCCTGGAATAGATGATTTGTATAGGATGGATCTGTCGCAGGGTAAACATCACTTAAGTCATCCCCCGCATCAATCGTTTCGGTCCAAGAATTAGTTTCATTATGCGGGTTAAATGTAATTTCGTAAGTTACAACAGGAACGTAGGGCTCAACTAGATTTAATGGCACTTCAATTACCACACGTGGACCGTTTATGCTGGTAGCTGCTGGTGTGGCAATATTTCTGCCATCCTTCAAATGGATACGCCTATTACTGCCGTTAACTTGTTGCAACCAAATCGTATCGAGTTTACCAGTTTCATAAGCGTAAGACGAATTTTCAGCAAGATATCCGCACCTACCTTTATCTGTACCACTAATCCTAGTAGCAATATTACTATTTCCGCCACAGATTTCCGTCACTTCATCGACGGTCATGAATCTAGTTACTTTAGAGCCAAGAGTTTGAAGGCCTGGATTAATCCAATCGTCGTTGTCCGGAGAAGTGTTTGGAATGCTGTTCATTGCGTCAGTATAATTTAAATTTACATCCGGAACGTTGTTATAAAAGACGAACGAGGCTATACCGTTATTACTGCCAATGTAATAGAATCTCTCATTAGATTCACTCCAGGTTTTATCATAATTAATATCGCAGTTGTATGCATCACCATAATTCATGGTTGTGGATTCCACTAAATTGCCATACGTAATAGTATCACCAAAATCGAAACCTGCGCTCTTACATCCTTTACTAGTCGACCAGCCACAAGTTTCCGTGTGCAGCTGTTTTGCAATCATACAGACGTAAGGTCTTTCTTCCCAATTTGCGTAATATTGAGTAGGCGTATTCGAATCGAATACGGTAGAAGTAGTAAGCTTAGTGCCAGTCCCACTAGTGCCCGTATACCACCCTTCAAGTTCATAATCTGTTTTAGTTGGCGCCGGTAACGTAGCAAAGGAAGAGCCATCACCTACATCCCACACATAAGATGCCGGGGTGCCACCCTGAGAATCAAACGAGACATAGATTACCTGACCAGTCACAGTAACCGTAACAGTTTTAGTTTCTCCAGAAGTTGAACCAGTTATGGTAACTATTGCGGTACCGGGTCCTACTGCGGTAATTTCACCAGTCGTTTGATTGACGGTCGCAACATTGTCATTGTCCGAACTAAAAGTATACGGTTCGAGCTCAGATGCATTATTTATAATAACTGTTTCCGTATCGTTCGGCTCCAAAGTAATAGCAGGATTGTCTATATCGGCAATAGCGACCGTACCTAACCAATGAGCGTAATAATCGGTGGACGCAGACGGCACCGTCGAAGCGGTTACCTGAGTGCCATCAGACTGCGCAGTAAACCAACCTTGAAATAGATGATCGGCATAGGTTGGATCTTCAGGCAAAGTAGTAATCGAATTGCCATCTTTTATTAGATAGGTTGCTAAGTTTGTAGTTGTGCCGTCGTTTTTCTTAAAACTAATCGTATGAATATCATCATCCGAATATTCACCAAGCCTAATATACATATTTGACATGGTTGCTTCAGGAATACGCTTTACGTTGGTGCAGGGCCCTTGACTGCCATCACAATCATCTCTAGGATATGCGCCAAACCAAGCCGTAAGATCAAATTGCTGATTAAATCCAGTGATATCTTGCAGGAAGATAAGAGGTCCGCCATCATAACTATAATAAATCTTATTGTCAAGCCTAAACATCGAAACATCGTGTACATGGGTATAGTTTATTTCTTTCTTTAGCTGAAGATCGCCCATCTTTGAATTAAATTCAATATTGTTCTTAGACCGCCTCACTACCACGCCAGGTGCCTTCTCGTCAAGCGCATGCGAACCAAGTTTGTCATTGACGAAAGTTTGCTGACCATTGTCCTCGCTACCAAAATAATCTACCTGCTCACTAGGAAGATAATGATCGAGCGTAAAATGAATTTCATAATCTTTCAAGTAATTTGCTTGGCTATACAAGGCAATTCCAGTATCAATAAACCTCACATTATGATAATCACTACATGCAGAACCAGTAATATTACCATTCGTCGCACCATGAAACTCGCAGGCACCCATCTGGTTCCAAACAATTGGAAACAGGGTATCTACCCAAACAGCATATAAAGTAATATTTGGCGCAGCAGTCTGATCAACCGGCAAATCATCACCTGCTTCGTAAAGCGTGCCAGAACAAATATCATCACCAGTCGTGGAATCAACAGTAGTAGCAACATCACACCAACCGGCAAACTTTTTATCGTTGCGGACTGGCTTTGTATCAGATAAGGTTGCATAGCTATCGGCCGTAGCCGTTCCACCATCGATAGTAGTAGCTTGCGGATTAGGTACGGGCATATTCGTCACAGTGTCTGCCGTGTTTTCGTCATACGTTATATTGTAAACAATATCATTGGCTACCGCCGTCAGTACATATACGCCCTGATAAGTATCAGCCGGCAAAGTAGTATCTACGCGTGCGCCAAAAGAAAAGGTATAAGAATCCGGCACAGGGTTGTCATTACCGTCAAGAGCATTAGCCGCAGAAGTTTTTGCAACAAGAAGTCCCTGCCCAGAAGGAGCCGGTAAAAAGTTTGTATTATTAACGGTCGTATCGACGTTGCCAGAGGTGGTTACATATTGACTCGGCTTAAAGCCCCACTTATTGTTATATGTAGAGTCAGAAGAAAAAGTTTGCGCACTAATAGCCGAATTAATCGATTCAACCGCATCATCGTCATGATTTACTAAACTCGTTCCACCACTAGTATTCACTGTCAAATTATAACCAGTATAATTATCTGTACTCACGGTAAGAGTAGCATTTCCAGATTCACCAAAGTTTCCGCCAGGCATTGGAAGTAGCTGGAGAGACAGGGAGCCAGATTGTAAATTCATCGAAATCGAACTCTGCCTAGACGCACCAAAAGCGGAACCAGATAAAATAACACTCATCACGGCAAAAGTAAACACAGCAAAAAATCGTTTTACTATTCGCATCTAATTCCTCCAGAATTACCACACGCTAAATGCATTTATAGCCATTACTCCGTTTATGTATAATTATTATACATAACGATTTTTAAAATGTAAATGCTTTTTAGCCTTAATTATCGTAATAGCGCTTAATAAAATCATGAAAATAATTATCAAACGTATCGTCAAGAAGTGATTCTCTAATTTTATCCACAGTATTAACAACAAAAGATTCATTATGAATCGAAGCTAGTATCTTGGCAGTAATCTCGTCGGTTTTAAACAAGTGATGTAAATAAGCTTTATTGTAATTTTTGCAACACTCACAATTACATTCGACCATTAAAGGCGAAAAATCATGTTTATACTTTGCATTCTTAATATTAATACGACCACCAAAAGTATATAAAGAGCCGTTTCTCGCCATTCGCGTAGGCCCCACACAATCAAACGTATCGCAACCGTATTTAGCACCAACAAATAAATCAATCGGTTCTTGACCCATACCAAGAAGATGCCGCGGTTTATCTTCTGGTAAAATCTTATTCACGGTTTCAAGCATTTTATCCATCCCGTCAGCCGTAAACACCCCTCCAATTCCAAAACCATCTGGATTTTTAGATGCACAATACCTTGCCGACTCAGCCCTTAAATCCATAAATGTTCCACCTTGCACTACTGCATAGAGATACTGCTCCGGTTTTCCTTTTTCCTTTGCATTCTCCAATAGTTTTGCATTTTCATCTACGCAACGATCAAGCCACGCATGCGTACGGCGCATGGCCTCAAGCATGTCCTCATATTTTTTCGACTTCGCAAGATGATCGAAAGCCATATGAATATCTGCACCAATTTTCCATTGATCTCGCATACTAGATTCCGGCGTCATTTCAAAATTCGCTCCATCGATATGAGATTTAAATCTGACTCCGTATTCGTCAATATTTACATTAGGTAAAGAAAAAATTTGAAAACCACCAGAGTCAGTAAAAGTTGGACCGTGCCAAGAATTAAACTCGGCCAACCCGCCAGCCTCAGCAATCAAATCAGACCCTGGCCGTAAAATCAAATGGTAAGTATTTGCAAGAATCGCCTGCGAACCCAACTCGCGCATATTTTTCATAGTTAAAGCTTTAACCGTGGCCCTAGTTGCTGCACCAACGAAAGCCGGAGTCTTAATATCACCGTGCGGAGTATGTATGACACCAACCCGCGCCAAACCATTTCTTTTTTCTACGTCAAACTTTAACATATAAACATCGAATCTCCATAACTCAAAAAATTATAGTCATTCGAAATTGCATGCTGGTAGGCATTTTTTAAGTTATCCCAACCCGCGAAGGCAGAAGCAAGCATAAGAACGGTCGATTTAGGTGCATGAAAATTTGTTAGAAGTGCATCAACAATTTTAAACTCAAAACCCGGATAGATGAAAATATCGTCCTCCCCCTGAGTTTTGCCGGTCTTAGCAAAATATTCTAACGTACGCGCAACAGTCGTTCCTAGCGCCACCACCCTTCTAGCGTCCCTAATAGCAGCAAGTGTATCCTCTGGAATATGAAACCATTCTGAGTGCATTTTGTGCTCTTCAATCCTATCGGAACGAATCGGAAGAAAAGTGCCAAGACCAACATGAAGTGTTAGATACTTTATAATTACGCCTTTATCCTGCAACTTCTCAAGAAGTTCGTTCGTCATATTAAGGCTAGCGGTAGGCGCAGCAGCAGACCCCATATTCTTAGCCCAAACCGTTTGATATCGCTTTTTGTCGTTAGAAGTTGCATCACGATGAAGATATGGTGGCAAGGGAACGGTACCACATTTTTCTGCAAGCTCAGCTAGTGGTATTTTGCATTCTATCTCTGCGATACCATTCCCAAGTATTTCTTTAACCAATAAAAGTTCCGCTGAAACAAAAAGCTTATCGCCCTTATGAAGTTTGCCTCGATACATTACGCGCTGCGGTTCATCTCCGTGCTTTTCAAGGACTACAAGTTCACGTTTGCGTCCATCAGGAAGCGTAGCAAACAAGCGGGACTGCATAACTCTAGTATCATTTAAAACCAATACATCACCAGGATCCAAATAATCAGCCAAATCTCGATAATAAGAATCAACAATCCTACCAGTACTGCGATCCAAAACTAAAAGTCTAGTCGAACCTCTTTCTTTTGGAGGGAACTTAGCAATGCGCTCTTCCGGCAAATCGTAATTATAATCAGAAACCAACATATTAATATATTATACCATTTTTACAGATAAGAAACAACTCGCTAAGACAGCCCTTCTTTGTCTTTAAGAATTTGCGTCTGGTAACGCTCTTCCTCCGAAAAAATACATCCACAATATTTTTGCATATATAAACCTAACTCCCGAGCCTTTGTTTGCCCTTCGCGGAAACCAATTCTAAAATCTCTATATAAAAACTCTATGCCCGATTCTTTAGCCAACCTTTCACATACTTTTTTAAGTTCTTCGTGTTTTTGATACGGAGAAACTAAAAGCGTAGTCGTAAAAGCATCGTAGCCATTTTCGACCGCAAATCGCACAGTTTCAGACAAGCGCTTAGGGTAACAATAATTAACACAGCGACCCCTAATATCATTAGACACATTTTGGCAAAATTCATCTAAACCATATTCTTCTTTTAAAATCAACTCTGCATCGATCCGCTTTGCATAATCCCTTAAGCAATCACGCCGAGTCTTGTACTCTATATAAGGATGAATATTAGGGTTATACCAAAAAAGTGTCGGCTCGATATCTTCAGCTCTTAAAGAATCTATACAGTAAACACTGCACGGCGCACAACAGGTATGCATCAAAACTTTCATAGAGATAATTATAACATAAAAAGTTTTTTCAAGATTTACAAGAACTATGTTATAATGACTTTAATAAGGAGGCATATGTCAAGAGAAATCAAAACTGATACTTGGACTTTTGTTAAATTTTGGGCAATCCCTGGTATCGCATATTTACTATGTTTATTCATTGGTAGTGCCGCAGAAGGTCTAGTAATTGTTGGCATTGCCGCACTTCTCGCACTCGCACTTAAGCCATTGGTTCGCAAAGTTAATAACTTCCTAGCAAAGCTTTTTGGCGAGGACAAAAAACACCAAACTTTATCGGCTTTTTTTGCATATCTCATCGTAATTCTAGTTATCGGCGCCATCATTGCAATCGTTGGTCCAGTAGTAGTAAACGAAACCACAAAATTTGTTCAAAACTTTCCAGAAACCTTTGAAACCACTTTTGGCGGATGGGAGGGAATTAATAATTTCGGCAAAAATCTAGGTATCGAAAATCTTCAAAACGAGATTACTACGGCCTTGCATAACATCTCAAACGACCTCCTAAGCGTTCTTGGCAATAATCTAATTTCGAGCGTGAGTGGCTTAGCCGGGATTATTATGAAAATAGTATTAGTCTTAGTTCTAACTCTATTATTCCTTCTTGACGGACCAGGAATGATGGAATCACTCTGGAGCAAACTTGGCTCAAACGATAAGAACAATAAAACTGCGAAGGTCTCTAGAAGAATCATTTCCAAGATGGCTAACGTGGTGTCCATTTATTTCTCAAGACAAGTAATCGTAGCGGCAATAGATGGTTTAGCCGCGATGCTCCTAACATTCATTTTGTCATTCGTTTTCGGATTCTCGTCCAGTTTAGCTGTACCAATGGGCATGATTACCATGATTTTTTACCTAATCCCAATGTTTGGGCAATTTATCGGCGGGACATTAGTCACAATCATTTTATTCTTTTCAAGTCCAATCGGCGGGCTATCGTTTGCGATCATCTATATCATTTACGCACAAATCGAAAACAATATCATTTCACCAAAAATCCAAGGTGACGCCCTACACCTAACACCATTAACAATCCTCTGCGCAATCACAGTTGGCATGTATGTGTTTGGTTTGCTCGGCGCAATTATTGCAATACCTATTGCTGGTTGTATCAGGGTCTTAGTTGACGAATATCCAAATATAAAAGCAGCCAGAAGCTAAAATGGTAAAAAAGTATTTAGCGTCCGAGTTTGATTTTAAACTCAAAAAAATCAACAAAAAACCGCTGCTCATAGTTTTATTTGTTTTATTAAACATTGGTGTTATTGCCGCAACGGCCATAGCAGAGTTGGATAGATCTAAGGACGCAGCAGAGTTTTCTGATGTCATAATAGACTGGAAGTTACTTTTACCAGCTGCATTATGTTTTGTAGCCGCAATAGTTATCGAAATAGGTAAATACGTCACTATGATTAAAGAAATGTCAAAAAATCACACCAAGTATAACGCCAAAAAAACTTGGAAAGTAGCCGCAAGGACCGTACTTCTTGGAAAATATTATGATAACATCACGCCGGCAGCCGTAGGTGGCCAACCATTCCAGATATATTATATGCGAAAGAACAGTGGTCTAGAAAAAGGCGATTCCACATCGATTCCAGTTTTTGGAATGATAACAGGCCAAATTGGCTTCTTAATTATTGCGCCGCTTTGTTTCATTTTTGGCGCAAAACTCATTAATAATACCGCGCTCTTGATGACCGCATGGTTTGGCCTACTCTTCTTTGCATTTTGGCCAGCAGTAGTAGCCTGCGCAACGTTTTTACCAAAACAAACCACCACAATCATTAAATGGATAGTTAAATTTCTAGCCAAAATAAAGATTGTCAAAAATCAAGATTTAGCCGTCAAAAAAACCGAAACCGAAATCAACGGATACGTTAAATCAGTTAAAGCAATTATTAAGGCCCCAAAAATCCCATTCCTTACTGTTTTTTACTCAATTTGTTTTAATATCCTAATCGCATCAATCCCATTTTTCGTACTTAAAGCGTTTGGCGGCGACGCAGGATATTGGACATGCTTTGTTACTACTATTGCCGTAATGGCGGCAGTCTATTTTATTCCGACGCCCGGAAACGCTGGAGCAGCCGAAGGCACCTTCTTTCTCGTCTTTTCCGCACTATCCACCGGCTATGTTTTTTGGGCAATGCTCGTGTGGCGATTTTTCTCATATTATATATATATAATAATGGGGCCAATCATTTATTCTAGAATGCATTTTGAAAATAAGAAAAAAAGAAATGGATAAACTAAAAAGACCATCACCAAAAAGAATTGTTTTTCTAGGCATAGTTTTAATTCTTGCGGCAATTCTAACTTGGTTATCAATTCGTTTACTTGTTAAAAATACTGCAGTAGCCCCAACTGACAATCGCAAAACTCCAGAATCAGTTCCACTAGAAACAATAACTGACGAATCCGTAGTGGAAGAAGAGCCAGAGATAACAAATAGCATCAAGCCGATTTCAAACGCCTCGTCTAGTAATTGCACGATTAAGTACGGAACACTGATGCTAATAAATCCAAATTTTATGGTAGAAAATAGTTTTATAGCCGAACGAAAAACAGAACTAATAAGCCTATATTCCAAATACGGCATAGCGGAAGGCGTAGCGGGCAATGGCGATAATCTTCTGGACGAGGAAGCAGCAATACATATTAACGATATGGTAAATGCGTACAGAAGCGCATACCCAGGCCATACCCTAGAGACTAGATCCTGCTTTAGAGCAGTAGGGACAAGTTGCGGAAGACTCTGTGCCGCAACAGGAGCAAGCGATCATCATACCGGACTAACTTGTGACTTACTAGATCCAGTATACGGCACTTCACTAGATACCGATACATACGACCAGCATCTAGATTGGCAATGGCTAAGGGAAAATTCTTACAAGTATGGATTTATCGACAGATTTCCGGAGTCGTGGGCAGGAGGTCCAATGAGTGAACCTCTAAATGTAGATGAGAATGGCTCTACCGGTCTATTCGAAACATGGCATTATCGCTACGTCGGAATAGAGGCGGCCGCAGAAATCGCAACCGGAAAATACAATAATGGGCAATATGATTCTTTAGAACATTACCTAAAATCTCTCAATTTAGTAATAGATTTAAAGAATGGCTTATGTAAATAATGTTATAATAAAAAGGCTATATGTTTAAACTGTTTAAATTTTTGAAGCCATATTGGTGGCAAATTATTATTTTACTTCTCACTACTACGCTACAAGTATATACTACTTTGCGCTTGCCAGCTTTAATGGCAAACATCATCAATAATGGCATAGTACCAGGAGACACTGGCTATATTTGGATAACTAGTCTTAAAATGATTGGACTAACCGTTATGTCAGCTATCGGCTCACTAATCTCTAGCTATTTTGCGGCCAAAATTGGCACGAATTACGCCAAAGATATTCGCACCGCGATTTTCACTAAAATCATCAACTACAATCTTCTAGATCTTAAAGACTTTAGTACAGCTTCTTTGTTAACGCGCACAACTAACGATGTCAATCAAGTTCAAATGGTAACCATTATGCTGCTATCAATGATGGTTCGCTCGCCACTTTTCTTAATCATCTCAATCATTATGGCAATTCAAACGGCACCAGATATGAGCTGGATCATAGTAGTTGGCTCGGTTGCGATTTTAGGTTCTGCTATTTTAATAATGTCGCTGGTGATGCCCAAATTTAAAATCTTCCAAGGATTTATTGATAGAATCACTCTGATCACCCGCGAAAACTTGACTGGCTTAAGAGTAATAAGAGCCTTTGATAACGAAAAACTTGAAAAGAAAAAATTCGTTAGAACAAACGACAAGTTAACAGGATTATTAATCTATATAGACAAAATCATAGAACTGCAAAATCCATTAATCAATATAATCTTTAATGGAACCACCTTGCTTTGTTCTTGGATAGGAATCTCGCTTCTTTCTAAAGACTTTGCCTACCTCGGGAACATGACGGCATTTGCTCAATACGTTACATTTGTTATGATGTCATTTCTCATGATGTCTATGCTTTTTGTGACCCTACCACGTGCCAATGTATCAGCACACAGAATTAACGAAGTACTTGATAAAAAAACGCGCATACATTGGCAAAACGAAACAATCAACAAGCCTGATCGAATTGCTTCCATTGAATTCAAAGATGTAGATTTTCGCTATCCCGAAGCCTCCGAAAAAGTGCTTGATAATATCTCTTTTGTAGCTAAAGCCGGAGAAACTACCGCCTTTATTGGCTCAACCGGTTCCGGAAAATCTACCCTAATAAACCTAGTGCCAAGATTTTATGAGGCGACCTCGGGCAAAATATTAGTTAATGGCGTATCAATAAAAGACTACGAGAAAAAAGACTTAATGCAAAGAATTGGTTATGTCCCGCAACGAGGCATATTATTTGCAGGAACCATCAAGTCTAACATTAAATTTGGCGCACCAGGCGCCTCCGATGCGTCAATGAGAAAATCCGCCCGCATCGCACAAGCAGAAAACTTTATCGAAAAATTACCCGAAAAATACAATTCTCACGTTGCCCAGGGCGGCACTAATTTTTCCGGTGGGCAAAAACAACGCTTATCGATCGCCCGTGCAATCTGTAAAGAGCCAGACATTTTTATCTTTGACGATGCATTTTCGGCATTAGATATGAAAACCGACGAAAAACTACGCGCCGCTCTAAAAGAAGTATCCGAAACCGCTGTAACGCTCGTAGTAGCTCAACGCGTATCAACCATCAAAAATGCCGAGCAAATCATAGTGTTAAACGATGGTAAGATAGCAGGAAAAGGGAAACATCTAGAACTTCTAAATAGCTGTAAAGTTTATCAAGAAATTGTCAAATCGCAGTTATCCGATAAAGAATACAAAGCCGAATTAAAGCTGGCTAAAGCCGATAAAGAAGTAGGGCAGAATCAAAATAAAAAATTAGCAAAGGGGACTCACTATGCCGAGATTTAATTTACGCTCAGCCAAAAACAAAGGTATGTGGCAATCCTTCAAAGTCTTTTTATGGTCAATCAAAGGATATCGCTTTCCAATTATTACAGCCATCACTTTAACAGTTGGCTCTGCCCTTCTTGGTCTTTTTATTCCTAAAATTTTAGGCGACATGACAACCATTGCAGTAGAAAGCTACCCGAATTTAGACTGGTCGGCACTAGGCGGCAAAGCAATTCTAGCAATCACATTGTTCGTTTCTTCGGCTCTCCTAAATTATGGCCAAGCCTACATATTAGCAGTTGTATCTGCAAAATACACAAAAAATATACGCGAAAAAATTTTAGATAAAATTTTCAAACTGCCAATCTCCTATTTTGATAAACACCAGTACGGCGACACACTTTCTCGCATGTCTAACGATGTGGATGTTCTAACTACTTCGATGTCGCAAGAAATCGCGGACGTATCACTATCTCTAACAACGCTAATAGGTGTAATGATTATCATGTTGACCATCTCGGTGCCCCTGTCTCTGATATCGTTTATCGTGGTACCAATTTCCGTCTTCGTGGTAGGTAAAATTATGCGGCACGCTCAAAAATATTTCCGCGAACAACAAAATACCCTGGGCCTGCTCAATAGCGAAATCGAAGAAGACTACGCGGGCGAAATCGTTATAAAATCAAATTCATATGAAGATCTGGCGCTAGAAGAATTTACCAAAATCAATGAAAAATTAGCTCTAGTTTCTAGGCGCGCACAAATCTATTCATCCTTATCGTTTCCGGTAACACACATTTTTACAAACTTAGGTTACGTTGCTATTTGTGCTCTAGGCGGCATTTTCGTAATACAGGGCCAAATCAATATCGGCAACATCCAAGCATTTATCCAATACGTTTCGCGTTTTAATCGCCCCATCACCGAAATAGCTTCAACCACATCAACTCTGCAAGCATTGCTTGCCGCCAGCGAACGAATCTTTGAATTTCTAAATGAACCTGAAGAAAAGCTCGAGACAGAACCCGCAAAACTACTAGAAAAAATCGAAGGAGAAGTTGAATTTCATGATATCAGTTTTAGCTATCTAAAGAATCGCCCCACAATCCGCAATTTCTCGGTGCAGGTAAAGCCCGGCATGAAAGTCGCTATCGTGGGACCAACTGGAGCAGGAAAAACAACAATTATTAATTTGCTTATGAGATTCTACGAACCAGATTCGGGATATATCACAATTGATGGCGTGCCAATTCGAGAAATGAAACGTGCAGACGCACGAAAACTATTCGGCATGGTCTTGCAAGATACATGGTTGTTTTCTGGCACAGTCGAAGAAAATCTACGATACGGCAATCAAAAGGCAACACTAGAAGATATAAAACGCGCGGCAAAAGCAGCAAACGTCGATCATATTATAGAGGCACCGCCTAAAGGTTATCATTCTCAAATTTCGGAAGACTCAGACAATATTTCGGCCGGAGAAAAACAATTAATCACCATCGCACGAGCAATGGTATCAAATCCGCCAATGATGATACTGGATGAAGCCACATCAAATGTTGATACTCGCACCGAACAACTAATCCAAGATTCATTTGAAAAGCTTACACACGGCCGGACATCGTTCGTAATTGCACATCGCCTGTCCACTATCAGAAACTCCGACCTCATTCTCGTTATGAAAGACGGAAGCATATTGGAGCAAGGAAACCACGAAGAACTTCTAAAGAAAAACGGATTCTACGCAGAATTATACAATTCACAGTTTAAGGAAAACTAATAGTTAATTAACAAGTACCTTTTTAATTCTTTCAAATACTTCTTCAACCGTTCCAGAAACGTCAATCGTTTGTATATTATTCTCTTTCGCAATTTTCAAGTAAGTCTTGTTGATCTTTTTCTGAAATTCACCACCTTTAGACTTCCAAAATTCTTGTTTTCTGTCCCACTTTTCATCTTTTTGACTACTTAGTCTTTTTAATTGATTTTGCTCATCTATAGTTAGTATAATTATCTTATCAGGCTTAAAATAATATTCCGGCATCACGATCTTATGAAGTTTAATGATGAAAGATTTACTAACTCCCGTACCATACCCTTCATAGATTAGGGTAGAAAGCCAATTTCTAGTCGTAATTACAATGTCTCCATTTTTAAG
>JAEEUB010000002.1 GCA_016286785.1 Candidatus Saccharimonadota bacterium | reverse complement strand
TTTGGTTGCACTGGAACGATGAGCTGACCCTTTGGGCCTGCGACAGTAATTTCTTTGTCGCCGACCGTAATTGTCACTCCCGCCGGAATCTCGATGGGTTGTTTTCCGATACGACTCATATTATTTCCCTTTTATGTTAATATCTGGTTAATTATATCACGAGATAGATAAAAATTCAAGTAAAAAGGGCCGCAAAAAGCCCCTTATAGAAGGGGCTTTTTGTTGTTGTTTTTATATCTTAAAGGGTGCTTTCTTTCGGAGATAAAAGAGGCTAATAATTACAGTCATAACTCCGGCAACAGCTACGGTTACTATGGCTGCATTTGAAGCTGATGTTCCAGCCATTGTAGACGCACCAGTATTCGGCGCCGAAGCAGAAGTGGATTCGGAACCCCCCTCGGCTGCATTACCATTATTTACGCCTACTACGCCGTAAGTCGAAAGATGAGATGTCTCAAACCAGAAGTAAAACCACCTGTCATCTTCGTTCTCGAGGGTAATTCTGTACCTCTCGACTTCTTCGCCATCTTCGTTAAAGTAGACTGCATAAAGCTCGTCATATGACTTAAGCTCATTATACATATCTTCATCGATATCGAAATAGATAACTAAACTATTATCCTTTACTTCGATTTTTTGACCGTCACGATCTAACATGTCGATATCTACGGCGCCGATTAGCTCACCTTCGCCAGTTAGAGATAGACCTTCCGTTTCGACTACGGTAGCAGACAGGGTAGCCTTGCGGTCTGCGATTAGTTCTTTGTCGCCAAATTCTACGAATGCGTACGCCTGACCATCAATATCGCCATTGCTCTCGATAAAGCCATTTTGGTAATCGACTTGCTTTGGATAGATAACATACGACTCAGTGTATTCATTGTATTCAGCCTCAGAATCTGGGGTAATATTATCAGGATTTGGCTCCGCGGTATAGGAACCACCTGTAAGCTCAACCTTGATTCTGCCTTCTTGGTTATTTAGGCCAGCAGTGTAACCGCTCTTTAGAGAAAAACCAATTTCGTCTTGGGTAAATTTGGTTTTAAATCCAGAGAGGCGGCCATCTTCGATTTTGAGGTTCACATCTTGCTCGTAACCAGCTGCAGTGTTTCCGAGATCATAGAGTACGACATCGCCATTAATTTTGGTTTGGTTTCCGCTAATTACGACGTTCATATCGTTGCCGAAATCTGTGGTCGTGCTCTTGTAGGATCCAGCTACTAGGGTGATTGCTTCGTCGGCCATACTTGGCATACCGCCATAGTTTACGTCAAGCCCGTCGCCCGCAACCGGGTTTGATTGCTTATTAATAGTGCCGCCTTCGATTTGAATTTGGCCCATTCTAGCTACAATACCACCGTCGATTGTTCCTCCGCGGACTACGAGATAAACTTGCCCTGGCATGTAGATTGCTGGGTAACGCAATGATCTTAACTGGCCGCCGTTGATGTAAAAATTCATGTCGCCAGTCGTATTATTACCCGCAAAAGCCGCATAATCCGCAACTACTTGACCAGATTCCATGGTAACGCGACCATTATTTTTTGCAAAAACGCCGTAGCAAGCAGTATTTGAGGCATCAATGTTTACACCATCGATTATTAATTCGGCGCCATCAGCTATAGCCCCATAACGCCCGGCATAAATTGCGCCGCTACCACGCAAAGTTAGTTTTGCGCCATCCTCAATCAAAAATACATCCCTGGAATTTGCTCCATGGATGTTTTTGTTAATAATTAGCGTTTTGTCGACACCTTCACCGCTTATTACGATGGTGTTTGAAGTAGTGACAGAAGTTGCATCCGCACTAGCAAGACAAACCTCTAATTCTTCTAGATTAGAAGCTGCACACTCCCCTTCAGCAAAAGCTGTAGGAGTAAATATTCCAGCACCAAAAGCTAGAGCACTTACTGAGAGAGCGTAAGCTAATCTTTTATAAGCCATTATTACCTCCGATTATTATGCTTATAATTATAAAGTTTTAAAGTTCTTAAGTCAATAGTATAAAATATGCTTTTTTAGTAGTTTTCCACAAAAATAACCCCCCTAGGGGGGTTATTTCTATATTTATATTATATCACAACTTTGTTTTTGTGTCAATTTTATCTCTGTTGTTTGCATTTTGCAACTTGCGCCATCCCCAGCACAGTAATGCTAATTATTCCCATTGCAACAATAGCTATTCCTCCAATAATCTCGTTCTGAGTGTTGCCATTGCTATTTTCTGCCTTGGTAAATTTGCCAGTGTTGGGCGCTATAGGTATAACTGGGCCACCACATCCGCCGTTAGTGCATGGGTCTTCTGGCTTTGGTTCGTGATAGTTTATAAAGACCGAAGCATAATCGTCGTAGATAGCTTCTGCTTGTTCATATTCATTAGACTCCATTTTTTCTTCGGCCATATATGTAATGATTTCTGCATCTTCGTTTGCCACTGGTAGATCAACAAATTCATACCACCAGGCGTCTAGATCGGCATACTCTTCAGGTAAATCATCCGACGATACGATGTACTCTGTAGATAATTCTCCGGTTTCTACGACCTCTCCATCGGCTAGCAAGTCGACTGAGAGCGTTTCTGGGCGAACACCGTCTTTATCATGCATATCATCCCAGAATTTTACGACTACATATGAAATTCTATCCACGTCATACGTATTATCTATTTCAAATATTACTTCGTCATCTTTTTCTATTTCTTTTTCCGTCTCGTTATCGCCAGAGACTGTTAAAGTAAAGTTCTCAATCTCTGCACCATCTTCTTTTACCATATATGTGCCAGTTGGAATATCGGCGTCAACCGTGCAAATTGCTTGCCCCCTAGAGGCGACACAGTCATCACTAAAGCTTAATGTTATTTCTCCGTCTTCGCCAAAATCTTCTGGACCAGTCACGGTGAAAGTAACGTTTTGTAATGCCAATTCAGAAACGCCAGAGAACGTTTTTCTAATAGTGAGCGATTTAGCCATACTGCGTTCGTTGATAACTGTTAATATTTTTGCATCGTTATCCCAGCTATATCCATCGTCGCCATCCACGTCGTAAGTGTAAGTTTTGACATAGGTGTTCGTTAGCGTTTCTATATCTGCGCTTATAAACTGGCTAGCACTTTTAACTTTTACTGTTGCAGAACCTTCAACTAGATCATATCCTTCTTGCGTCTCTATTTCTCTAATCTCGTATACGAGGTCGTCCTCAGCGACATCGGTAGCCTCTGCGACTTCAACTGGTATTAAGCCATCGCCATCAGAAACCTGCTCATCGTTATTGATTTCAAAGGTTACACCTTTCATGGGCTCGCCATCTTGATCGATTTTTTTAATAGTAAAACCGTCGTTACCATTATAAACGTTGGTTGCTGGGGTCCAGGTATTAGTGATTTCAAAATTCGCAACCGTTCTATCCCATTTGCCCTTTAATGCCTCACTATCGTTTTCATAGACGATTATAGTGCTTTCATTTTCGGCGAACGAAGTTTCACCAATTGCCGACTCTTGAACCGAATACAAAATCTCCTTGCCATCTTCGTATTTATATAGATTTTCAAAAGTCCATTTCCAATCATTGATGCTAGACACTTCTACTGGACCGTCAACAAGCCAGGTCCTAGTGTTGCCTTCATCATCTGAAGTCTCGCCGTAAAGTTCTAGAGTGATGGTTGCTGGCCGCGCCAATTCGTTGTTTTCACCAGACCAAATCTTTTCAACTTGCAGTTCGCCAGTTCTATCATACAATTCAGGTTCATGCGTATTGGTGAATACGAAGACATCGCCTTCCATGATGCCGCCGTCAGAATCGTAGCCATCAATGTCGGCTTCTTCTACCGTGTACTCTATTTCTTCTGCATCTTCGTTTACGAGAGGTAGATTCTCCCATTCGTATGCCCACTCGCCGTCTTCATCTAATTTCACCGGTAAGCCGTACGCCTTGCCATCAGCATAGATTGTTATTTCAAGTTCTTGTGGACGAATTCCGTCCCTGTTATTATCGTCTACCCATTCTTTTTTGACTTTATATGAAGCAGTGTTAACTGAGGTGTAGACATTTTCTAGCTCGAACGTGGCAACCCCACCTAATCCAACTATTTGCGAAACCTTACCGTCTCTAGGGGTACTTTCGTATGTAAAATTATTAATATCTGCGTCGTTTTCCGTCACGGTGTACTGACCAATTGGTAAGACCGTATCGGTTCCCGAAAGTTCACATACCAATTTACTATCAGAAACTTCGCACCGTTCGTCGTCAATACCGACCGTCACTTCGTCAAAACCCTCTGGCCCAACAACAGTGAAGTTGATATTACTATTCTCCTCAAACGCCTCGGCGGATATTCCAGAGAATGTTTTTTCGATTCTGAGTTCCTTGGCTAAAGCTTGATCTGTTGCTACCAACGTGTTATCGTCTGCTCGCCAGACATACCCACTAGCCATATCGCCAGCCGTATACTCAAAGTTCTTTGTATATGTGTTAGTTAGAGCTTCTTCGTTTACGGTTAAGTTAAGTTTTGTTGTCGCGCCAATATTTGCCGTTCCATCGATTAGAGCGTAATAATCGGGAGCTGAGGTTTCTTCGACACTAAACGAATAATCTTCCTCGGGCTCTTCTCCTTCTTTCGAAAATTCTACCACCGCTTTCCCGTCGGTTCCAGTAGTGTACGTATTGTTACCAATAGTAAATGTTACACCCTGTAGTGGACGTCCATCTTGATCTAGCTTTTCGATATAAAACTCACCACTACCCGTATAGACCGTCTCTGCCGGAGTCCAGACATTAGTTACTTCTGATCCGTTGTAATTTGCCGCCCACTTTCCTTCTAGGACCGTATCATTATAGATATAAAGCGTACTTTTTCCAGACTCAAAAGCATTATTTCCAATTGTCTTCTCTGCTACCTCGTAATTGATTTCTTGGCCATTCTCGTACTTATACCCCTCAAAAGTACCTTCCCACTCCTCGTAACTGTTGCCTCTTAGAATGATGGACTGGACATTATTATTTTTATCATTGCTAACTTCTACAGTTACAAATTCGGGAGTTACGGATGGTAAAGTACCCGCAGTGATATCCCATTTTTTCTTTATATTTAAAGTGGTCGTTTCTGGCGTATGTGAGTTGGTGACTTTATTGCCACTTACCACACTGGCATAGTTTTCGTCTTTTACAAAATCACTTATGCAAGTTATTTCGCCGTCTGTGTCGCTACAGTCAACCGCCTCAACTAGAGTATATGCGATTTCTAAGCCATTTCGATATTTCGGTAAATTCGAAAATATAAAGCTTTGAGTGTCGCTCACGCCAACTTTTTCAAATGCTACATACTTGTCGCCATCTTTTATCGCTAGATATAGATTATCGTATTCGGCCCTTAGTCCATCACGGTTATTATCGTCGCTCCATTCTTTTTCTGCCGCAATGGTCTTAGTTTCATATTTATTATTAATCGTTACGTCGACGTGATCATAGTTCTGTTTGTTAATCGTAAAATTGTTACCTACATATGACACTAAATAGTTCTCAAGCTCTACTGGGTTATTACTGCTAGTGCCAGTTTCCGTTAATGTATAATCCCCAATCGGGAATGGTTCCAAGATTCGATGCATATTTGCATTGCCAGCTTCGACCGAACCTGTTTTCGTTTTGCCGTTTGGATATGCGATTTCAAAGTCAAACACACATTCGCCTGCGCCACAACTTTGGCCTTCAACATTCTTCGTGATGTTGATATAAAAAGGCTTAACGTATGGTACCGGGAACTTTTCGGTTTTACCGTTATAACTAATGGTTGCTTCCTTGTTTAGAGGATGGAAACCATCCGCGCTGTCTTCATCCAGAATGTGTTCATCTGCTTCAACTTCGTAAGTATAAGAAGCCACATATTTTCCTATTGTTTCGTCATACGTATAGGTAGGAGTCCAGTCTAGTGAAGTCGAGTGTTGTGGGTCTTCTACAACAACGCCTTCGCCCATCACATCATGTACGCTACTACTAGTAATTAGTGAGGAAATCGCGCCTGCGATTTCGCCAAAGATTGCATACAAATCACTTTCGCTAGCCGTTTTGTTTTTGCCTGGGCTTGCCATCTGGCCGAGTACGCTGTTACCCGTAGCGCCGGCGTTAAACGCAATTGTCCAAAGATCGCCATTATCACTTTCCTTAAAGAAATTAGCCTCTGAAATTGCTGAATTTCCATGATTGTAATAACGATATTGGTCTCCCTGGTGCCAATATTGATACCAAACTTCGTAGTTGTCCGGCATGCTCGTGCCGCCATCCCCTACTCTCCTCGTATAATTAAAATCGCTTGCAGAATTGATTATTTCGGTTTCAAATTGATTCGAATGGAAATTTGGACCGCCCGCCACTAGATGATTACCGACGTTATTAATAGCATAGCTATAGCTAGGCAAACCATCCGAAAGAAGAATTACATTTTTATGAGTAGCCGTGGAGGTTGCAATTAGCTCAGCTGCGGAATGTAATCCTCCCTGAGTAAATGTTCCTCCGCCCACTGTGACATCGTCAATAGCATCAGCTACCGTTTCGTAATCATCAGAAAAACCGACTTCTTCGATTACGTCGCTGCCAAAAGAGATTACCGCGATACGATTGACAGTATTTCCTTCTGGTAAAAGCTGCCTTGCTAAAGATTTGGCTGCCGATTTAGCTAGAGTCATGCGGTTGCCGCTCATGCTGCCAGAACGGTCAAGCACCAATATCGTGTCTGAAGTCACCGTGACTACTGGTACTTCTATCCTAAGTGTGACGTCCCACATGTTTGCCCATCCGTCTACGCTTTTTGCTGTTTTTGACAATATTACTCCGTCGTCAAGCTCTATTGGCTCGGGGTTCCTTACTGTAGGATCATCTGCCGCCGCCACTACCGGTAATAATCCGTTAAATATATTTACGCCCACCATTACAACTGCTAGAAATGCACTAGTCAGTCTCCTGAACTTCATAGATTCCTCCTTCACTCTATAATTTTGCTTTCAATGTTAGCACACCGGTCAATAGGGGTCAACGATAAGCGTTTTGCTCATATACAAAAAATAGCCCCCGAGAGGCTATCTTTTGTTGCTAGATTTTTTGAAATTACCAAACTTTTACGAGTATTTCGCCGCCTAGACGATTTTTCTTTGCTTCTCTTCCGGTCATTAAACCCTTTGAGGTAGACACAATAATCATGCCACGGCCAGATTTAACGGTAGGAAGATCATCGGCTGCAGAATAAATTCTTTGTCCCGGCTTTGAAACTTTGGAGATCTCATTAATCTTTGGATTTTGCCCTTCTTCATTAATGACAACTCTTAGGATTCCGCGAGGACTTTCGTCTTTGACTTCGAAGTTCGCTACGTAGCCGTTTTTCTTTAGTACTTCCACCACCTGCGTCTTTAGTCTTGAGGTAGGGACAAGTATTTCATTCTTACCAGCCATGATTGCATTACGAAGTCGCGTAATAAGATCTGCAATTTGGTCTGTTGATTGTATAGACATATCTTCTCCTTTCTCCTTACCAGCTACTCTTTGTTACACCAGGAATTTCGCCTTTACTTGCTTTTTCCCGGAAATTAATACGAGAGAGCCCGAATTGACGCATGTAGCCTCTTGGACGGCCGTCTAGCATATCGCGATTTTTTAGCCTTGTAGGTGAGCTGTTTCGCGGTAATTTTTGCAAGCCTTCTAGGTCTCCGTTGGCCTTTAGCTCGGCTCTTTTAGCTTGATATTTTTCATACATCTTGCGGCGCTTGATGTCTCGGAGTACAGCAGATTTTTTCGCCATCTTATCTGCCTCCTTTCTTTTCAAACGGCATACCGAAGAGTTCTAGCAATTTAGTACTTCCTTCCTTTGAACCATTTTTAATAATAAATGTAATTTCGAGGCCATGAAGTGCTGCGGCATCCTCAAAGGTAATCTCTGGAAATACCGTTTGCTCCTTGAGGCCCAAACTATAGTTACCGTTAGCATCGAACGCCTCGCGCGAGACGCCATGAAAATCTCTTACGTGTGGAAGAGCGATATTGATTAATCTATCGGCAAATTCATACATTTTATCGTTTCTGAGCGTGGTTAAATATCCGACTGGTGCGCCCATGCCTTTACGAATTTTAAAGGTAGCGATTGACTTTTTGGCCAATCTTGAGGTTGGGGCTTGGCCAGTGATTTTAGATAAGGTTAGTTCTACCGTTTCGGTAAATCTTTTATCTTCACGCTTCTTGCCTACGCCCGAAGAAACTACAATTTTCTTGAGTTCCGGAACTTGGTTAATATTCTTTAGTCCTAGTTCTTTCATCAACTTCGCCTTAAGCTCGTTCTTATAAAGAGCTTTTAGACGTGGCTCGATTGTAGCTTTTTTGGCTTTGGTCGTTTTAGTTTCCGCCATTACTTAGCTCCTTTCTTACTTTTTTTATCAGCTTTTGGCGCTTTTTTATCGTAGCTAGCTGCTTCTTTTAATTTTAGATTCGATAAATCAATTCCAACATGGATGGTTTTTTTACCACCAGCTGGGTTGAACTGGGTCTTCTTTAGATGACGTTCCACGATGCCGATCCCCTCTAGCATGGCTTTGCCAGCTTTGCGATCGATTTTAACGATTTTAGCTTCTTTGCCCTTATTGTTACCAGAGAGAACCACAACTTTGTCGTTTATCTTTAGATTCTGTGCCATTTTAGAGTACCTCCGGAGCTAAGCTTACGATTTTCATGAAGCCAAGATCACGTAGTTCTCTTGGGATCGGACCGAATACACGCGTTCCTTTGGGTGTTTTATCGTCGTTGACTAGCACAGCTGCATTGTCGTCAAAGCGAATAGTTGAGCCATCCGGACGACGAATTGGTTGCCTGGTTCTAACGATAACCGCCCTTACTACTGCTTTCTTCTTTACGTTGCCATTTGGAGTCGCCTCTTTGACTGAACAGGTCACAATATCACCTACTCTTGCATAGCGAGCCCTAGTGCCGCCGAGGACTCGAATTACTCCAAGTTCCTTGGCGCCACTGTTGTCGGCAACCTTTAGTCTACTCTCTTGTTGGATCATCTACGTCCTCCTTTAGCTCCACAGTTCCCTGGGATTTTTCGATTACTCGTACCAATGTGTAAGCCTTAGTCTTAGACATAGGGCGGCACATAGTAATTTCTACGCGATCGCCAAGCTTGGCCTGGTTTTTCTCATCGTGAGCGGTATATTTACGAGTCTTCGTGTATTGTTTACGATACAGTGGATGTGTTTCGCGGCTCGTGATGGAGACGGTAATGGTCTTATCACGCTGGTCGGAAGTCACTGTACCTATAAGCGAATGTGCCATCTTAAAACTCCTCTTTCTTTATAATTTTACATTTCACGGGCAACTTGTGCGATGCAAGACGCAACGCTTCTCTTGCTTTTTCTTCGGCTACGTCAGCAATTTCAAACATTACAGTACCTGCTTTTACCTTTGCAACGTAGAACTGCGGTTCACCTTTACCAGAACCCATTTTTACGTCTAGAGGTTTTTTGGATACTGGGGTATGTGGAAAGATTCGAATCCAAATCTTACCGCCACGCTTAACATAACGAGTGATTGCTTGGCGGGCCGCCTCAATTTGACGAGCTGTGATACGCTCGTTGTCGAGTGACATTAAACCAAAATCACCAAATGCTACCGTATTGCAGCGTGTTGCAATACCTGCATTTTTACCTTTGCGTACCTTGCGATGCGGTACTTTTTTAGGAACTAGTATTGCCATATTATTTCTCCCCCTTATAAATCCATACTTTAACGCCAACTATGCCTGCGATTGTTTGAGCGTGTTCGCAATAAAAATCGATATCCGCCCTTAGTGTATGTAGAGGCACGGAACCTTCGATGAATTTTTCGCGACGGCTCATTTCGGCGCCATTCAAACGACCTGCTACCTCAATACGCACGCCCTTGGCACCCGCATTCATAGTTGATTGCAAAGCCATTTTTACAGCTCGACGGAAATTCATACGCTTACCTAGTTGGAATCCAATGTTTTCAGCAACAAGCTTGGCGCTGAGTTCTGGTTTTTTAACTTCTTCAACGTTAATCCTGATTGGACCTTCGATAATTTTCTCGAGTTGTTTCTTGAGTTCGTTGATGCCTGCACCTTGTTTTCCAATTACGGCTCCAGCTTTAGCCGTTAGAATCGTAATCGTTGTAAGGTTGGCGGAACGATCGATATTTACCCTGGCGATAGTTGGACGAGCCTTAAAGCGTTCCTCGATAATCGCACGAATCTTGTCGTCTTCATAGAGCCAGCGGCGGAAGTTGCTCTTGCGAGTAAACCACTTCGAAGACCAGTCTTTGCTGACCTGGAGACGGTAAGAGATGGGATTAACCTTCTGACCCATATTACTTTTTCTCCTTCTTATCCGCTTCGGCTTTTTTAGCGGGAGCAGATTTCTTAACTTTTTCTTCACCAGCTACTTCGACAAAGATGTTGCTGCTGATTTTCTCGTAAGGCAAAGCACGACCACGCGATGCCGGTTTATATCTACGCATCCTAGTGCCACTAGTGACAAAAATTCTTGCAATTCTAATGGTCTTAGGATCGATTGATACTTTCGAATTATTGAGTAAGTTTGCGTTGGCGGATTCAATAGCTTTTTGAACTGCGCGCGCTGCACGTCTATGAGTATGCTCGAGAATCACTATAGCATCAGCTACATAGCGATCGCGGACTAGCGATGCTACGATACTGGTTTTACGTGGCAATGAGTCGATACCTTTTTCATATGCGTGTGCAAAATGAGTATTTGCCATATTTTACCCCTTTCCTTTCGCTGCCGCTGCTTCGGCCGCTTTCTTACCACCATGACGCCTAAATTTGCGGGTTGGGGCAAACTCGCCGAGTTTATGGCCAACCATGTTTTCTGATATAAATACCGGAACGTGAACTTTGCCATTATGAACGGCGATCGTTCTGCCAACCATTTCTGGTGAAATTGTCGACTGACGTGCCCAAGTTTTGATCACTGTGCGATCTTCGCTAGAGAGGGCAGCGACTTTTTTCGCGAGTTTATAGTCCACGAACGGACCTTTCTTCAAGCTCCTAGACATATTATCTCCTCTTTCCTTCGTGGCGACTGCGCACGATCATTTTATTGGTTTTCTTATTGTGACGAGTACGATAGCCAAGCGTTAATTGACCCCATGGAGTACGAGGCGCTTTGCCAGTACCGTGGCGACCACCATCACCACCACCATGTGGGTGATCTGCGGCGTTCATCACTACGCCACGTACGGTTGGGCGAATACCCTTACGGCGGCGGCGACCCGCAGCACCAATCTTAACGTTTTGATGCTGAACGTTAGAAACAGTACCAATTGAAGCCTCGCAGCCAAGTAGTACTTTTCGAACTTCACCGGATGGCATTTTGAGAGTAGCATAGCCATTCTCTTTTGCCATTAGTTGTGCGGAAGCGCCAGCTGCGCGCGCCATTTGTGCACCTTTGCCCGGTGCCAATTCGATGGCGTAGACGAACGTACCGACTGGAATATTTTCCAGAGGTAAACGATTGCTGGTTTCAACTTCAGCATTTTGGCCAGCCTTAAAGGTTGTGCCTTTTGTCATCTTGGTATCTGCTAGCACATAGTAATATGTGCCATTATCATCTTTTACTCTAGCAATTCGAGCCGAACGGTTAGGATCGTACTCGATTTCCTCTACTGTAAAAGTAAGATTTTCTGGTAGTTTGTAGGTAATAATTCGATAGTGACGCTTAACACCGCCGCCACGATGGCGCACAGTAATGCGTCCCTGATTATTCTTGCCTGCTTGTTGCTTTTTTGCTCTCGTTAGCGACTTTAGCGGTTTTTTCGTCGTAATCTGATCGTAATCTTCGGTCGTTTTTTGACGTTGCGCTGGAGTCGTTGGGCGATATACTCTAATTGCCATTACTTCTTCTCCTTCCCTGCATCCTTGTCTGCCTTCTTAGTTTTTGCGGCATCCTTTGCGCTGGGCTCATCGGCGTCTTCAAATACTTTGATTGAATCACCTTTCTTTAACTTTACGTAGGCATATTTCTTATCTTGGCGATAAGTAGTGCCTGGATATGCATGCTTGCCTTTGCTGAATTTAGTCTTTTTACCCTTTCGGAGTAGTGTTCTCACGTCTGTGACCGTAACATTAAATTCTTTTTCGACTAGCTTTGCAATTTCCTGTTTGCTCATAGCACGCTTAACCGGAAAAACGTAGGTACGGTTTGTTTGCTCGAGATAGCTTTTTTCGGTAGCACGTGGCTCTAAGATATGAAGTTCGATATTAGTCTTGTCTTCTTTTGCCATCTTACTTCTCCTCTCCTAGTAGCCATTTTTCGGTAACCTTTAAAGCTTCTGGGCTAAACACTATCGCGTCTGCATTCATGATGTCGAATACGTTTAGATAGCTAGCGCGAACCAATTTAACATTTGGCAAGTTATTAGTTGAACGCAAAACTTCCGGAGTTTTTTCGGCTGCAACGGCGAGTACGTTCTTGCCGTCTAACTTCATATCTTTCAAAGCTTTTACTGCGCTCTTTGTCTTGCCATCTAGCTTTATAGACGAATCAAGAACAAAGATGGCTTTGTCGGCATTTTTCATACTGAGGGCTTGCCTTACGGCGAGCAATTTTGCGCTTTTAGTGATTTTCTTGGTAAAGTTCTCGTTACCGGTGCGACCAAATGCCACACCACCATGGCGCCAGATTGGGTTGCGTGTAGAACCAAAACGTGCCCTACCGGTACCTTTTTGCTTCCATGGTTTTTTGCCGCCGCCACGTACTTCGCCGCGCTTCAAAGTTTTAGCGTGAGAACTGCGTGAATTTGCAAGGTAAGTATCGTAAGCGAGTTTTACGAGCTCATGATTTTCTACGTTTAGACTAAAGATGTCTTTATTTAGTGTAGCCATATTACTCCTTTCCCTCCACTGTTACTATACCTTTGCGTGGACCAGGGACGGCGCCTTTAAGACCAATTAGGTTATTCTCTTTATCGATATAGGCGACCACAAGATTCTTAACCGTTACTTGATCATGTCCCATACGACCAGGCATTTTTTTGCCCTTGAATACTTTTTGTGGATACATTGACCCAATCGAACCAACGCGACGAATATTACCCTTAAAACCGTGCGTATTGCGCGATTCGTTAAAGTTCCAGCGTTTAACCGTACCAGCATAGCCTTTGCCTTTACTAGTGCCAGTTACGGCAACCTTGTCGCCGATATTAAAGCTTTCAACCGTTAGCTGATCGCCTGGCTTCATACCCTCAGGAATGGTTTCGATACGAAATTCCTTGAGAACTTTAGGATTTGTGTTTTCACCAGCCTTTTTGACGTGGCCAGTAACCGACTTGCTCAGATTCTTACCCTGACCGTAGCCCACTTGCACAGCATTATAACCGTCTGATTCGACAGTCTTTATCTGAGTCACCGTGCACGGACCGGCTTGAAGAATAGTTACAGGAGTAACTACGCCATCTTCGCCGATGATCTGGGTCATACCAATTTTGGTGCCGAGAATGACTTGCATCCTTTTCCTTTCGTTTATATTGCCATTTTGCCTCTGTACACCAGGCAAAACTCTTCTCGCAATTTATTAATTATTTTTACATGTAAATAACTAGACTTTTAGGCCGGTTTCCGCTTGACATCCTACGGACCTCTCCTTATGTCTAGATAACAAGACTATTATATCACGAATATTTTCTCTTGCCAACCCCTATTTTTATTCATAATATTGAGTAACAAATTGCGTCTTAAAAAAGCTCCATAAATAATAACGAAAGGGCGCCCGTAGGCGCCCCAAAGAGGGTGGCTAAATCGAAAGCTGGCAGCCACAAAGGATAACCGCCAAGGCCGCAGCAAGCAGCCCGATAATAATCTTATAAAGATAACGCATTTGGCCTCCCTTTTCTGTAATGTGCCTTTAATTTATATCACCCTTTTGTATTTTTGTCAATTATTTTATCTTGCCGAGTAATTATCGAAACGATTTATCATGAGTCAATGGTACAGCGCACCACTCGGCCATGGTATTTAAAGTAAGTATTAGTGCCAGGCTGTACGCCGCTACTATTGATGTAAAACAAGTACGCTCGCTCACTGCTATTCCCTGAAGCAGACCAATAGCTCCCGCTAGAATTACGGCTGCCAATCGCCCCGCTAACCGTGCTACCAGAATAGACAAAGTTTGACGGGAAGGAGCGAAGTTTATTGTTAGCTGCCGCTGTTGTCGCTCCGTTATTAATTGCATTATTGAGAGCATAATACTCGCCTGTAGTTTTTCCGGTAGGCAAGTGCCAACCCGCCGGGCAAATATCGCCGGGTGCGTTAAAACTTGAGGCGTAGTTGCTACCATATTTACCATGGCCAGCGGTAGCCGAATACCAGTTGTAATAATTACCAAAATCGTAGACGTCGCCAGCTTGGTTGTAGCTTGAAGCAGTATTATTAGTATATCCAGTAATGTTGTCGGTACGAAGCCGAGACTGATTATTGCAGGCGGATGAGTTTGTGCTACACCAGCCATATGGGGCCGTGGTGGCGTTATATGCGGCAGAGGAAGAAGGTGAAAGATGATTTGATTTTTCACTTGCAGAATATACATTAGTGATTGGAAGCGATGGATTATGGGTGTCACCGCTCGACATATTGATGTTATTGCCGCTTCCATCTTTATCAGACAATCTAAGATTTTCAATAATCCAGCATTTACTATCTGCTAATTTTGCAATGGCGTAAGTGTTACTATCCCTATTGTCCGTTAAGGCAGAGACAGATGACAAGCTCGCCGTACCATCATTGGGGTCTTGGATTAGATTTGCACAAACGGAGGCTGCGGATTGCTGCAGAGATCCCGCCGATTCAACCCAAACAGCATACAGACTTAACCCCTCGCTCGTGGTTCCGGTTGGAGCCGTAATGGTTTGATTTGGACCATAAAAATTTCCAGAGTAATCGTATCGATCGTTCCAGCCGGCAAATCCGTACCCTTCGCGCCTGAAATTAGAAACAAAAAGAGTAATGCTATCATTATCGTTAGCCGTCTGGTTGCCCATTTGGCCGGTGGTAAGAGTGCTGTTCGGGAAATAACAAATTTTACCCGGCTCGCAGGTCTGCGGCTCAGCCGGCTCCTCATTAATTGGATGCACGAGCGTATAGATTACCTTTCCAGTGTAAGTATCCGCCGTCTGAAGACTACTCACGTACGCCGCGTAGGTAGTAGTTAGCTTAACTCCACCGGTAGCCGCCGACATATCTGTGCCAGACTCTTTATGTGCTACTTTTACATATCCGTTTGGGACGGTATGATATTGGGAGAACGATGCAGGTTGCCCGCCACTCGTATTGGGTGCAGAATCTATTACGAAAGCATTACCACCTGTGGTATCGCCAGAATCTTGAGTTACTGTAAGCTTCATTGCCCAGTTGGATACATCTGGATTGCCACTGGAGGTGGCTAGCCCTGTCTCTATTGCCGCATTGCTAGACGCCGAGGTGCCTACTAGTTTGTTACTACTGGCATCGCCTATTTTATCGCCAGTATATCCGGCAGCGTATATCGAAAAGCCGTTCTCATCATTGCAGAAAGCATGTAAAATGGTGGAGCCAATTTCAGACCGGTAATCACCGTTTGATATTTCGGCGGAGTGGGTGCTCATGCCGGTGCCGGACATACTGCAGGAAATCGGAACTATTAATTTGATTTCATCCACGGTCGAATCGCTCTCGGCCTGAGTTGTAGAAGGTGTTAAAATGAGGCCAGACAGGATGGTCGACAGAAAAAGACAAGCAAAAACAGATGCAGAAATACCAGTTCGTGAATAATTAATAATCCTCATGATGCTTATACATAATCATTATAGCACACAAAAAGCCATTTTAGGAATGGATACAAATAGCTAATATTTCGCTAAGAACGCTTCGATAAAATCGTCTATTTCGCCATCTAATATCTTTTCCGGATCGGAGCTTTCGTAGCCAGTGCGAGTATCTTTTACTAGCTTATATGGTTGCAAAATATAATTTCTAATCTGCTGACCCCAACCGGCCGACTCCCCTGCGCGAAGCTCGCCGATTGTTTCGGCGTGTTGCTCTAACTGCATTTGAACTAGTTTACCACGTAATATTTCCATGGCTTTTTCTCTATTCTGAATCTGACTGCGTTCATTCTGAATTGCTACCACCGTATTTGTTGGTAAGTGCGTGATTCTTACTGCAGAATCTGTAGTGTTCACACCTTGTCCACCGTGACCGCCAGACCTATAGACATCCACTCTTAAGTCTTTTTCGTCAATTTCCACGTCGGTATCTGCGGTGATTCTTGGTAATATTTCGACTAGCGCAAAAGAAGTTTGCCTTAAATTATTGGCGTTAAATGGGGAAAGTCTGACTAGACGATGTACGCCATGTTCGGATTTGAGCCAGCCATAGGCATTTGGCGCGGTTATTTCGTAGACTGCTGTCTTGATTCCAGCCTCTTCGCCCTCTATGCGCTCTAAGCAGTTTGTTTTAAAGCCTTTTTTCTCGCAAAACCTTAGATACATGCGCTCTAACATTCCGGCCCAATCCATAGCTTCGGTTCCGCCAGCGCCCGAAGTAATCCGAAGAATTGCGTCTTTATTGTCGTAGCGACCCTTAAAACGAAGCGCTTTTTTAAGCTCAATAAATGATTGCTCCATACTTTCAACTTGATTTAGGATTTCTTTTTTTAAACTATCATCCGCCAGGGAGATCATCTCAAATAGATCGCCGATTTGCATTTTGAGCAACTCCCAAGGCTCGGTTTCAGCCTGAAGTTTTGCTAACTTTTGGTTTTTTTCTGTGGCAAGCTGAACATTTTTCCAAATATCCGGATCGGCGACCTCTTTTTCTAGCTCAGAAATTTTTGAAAGCTCATCAGAGATGTCAATCCTCTCATAAGCTTTAAAAAACTCACCCTTTAGTCGCTCTAGTCTTTTTTTTGCCTCGTTCATATCTTCACATTATAGCATATTCAAGGAATGGTAGATGGGAGCGTCTTACACCAAAAAGCGCCACCCGGGGGTGACGCTTTAAGAGGGGTGACCAGTGGGACGCACTTATCGCCTATTCTCCCCTTCGCAAAAAACGGCGAAAAGTCCATGAGCGTGGCCACGCGAGTCGGACTCTCGTGGAGCTTGGCATGGGGCTAAACGCACGTAATCGCTCACGGTACGCCCTAGTACCAAGAGCGCTTCTCGCTTACTTTTTTCGTCTTCTTTGAGCATGAGATCGTAGGCTAACCCAAATTCATCGACACCCCAGAACTCCTCGTATGAACAGGTCGATTTCGTCTGTAATCCCACCTTGCGGTGGTGATAAATGCGAGGTAACGCCACCGGCTGCTCGGGCATAAATGGGTAGCTCGGATCTATCACCCACCATATCAGATGGTGGAATTCGACCCAGGCACGATATCCTTCTTTTTCTTTCGTGGTCCCGCTACAAAACCGAGCGCTCTTTTCGTTCTTCTCGGCGAACATTGCAAGAGCCGCAAGCAGCAAATAATAGTATCTCTTTTCTCTTATAGAAGGCATTTTAAGCCTTCTTGTAAAGGTTGCCCATAGTTGATCGCAATGCCGCTTGATATAGATGCAAAAATCCCGTTCCGCATTTTTTTGAACGACACCTGCCGCCTCTCGACACACAATTCCTGCCATAATCCAGAATAGGATTAGGTAGAGTGCCGGGGCCAGAATCCTTGTTGGATGAAGTTCTCGTACCGCATTGACGTTAGCAAGGAACAGTGCGTAAGAAACAGTAAGGGCGGTTGTCAGAAAAAAGAAGACCCCCGCGCTAATGATCCATACGTAGCTCGCTAACTTGGTCTGATTCATTTTTACCACCTCTCTTTGTAAAGTGCTTTGGGGAAAAACAACTAGTAACAAGTATAACATAACTTTTGACTTTGCCAAAGGTTATGTAAAACGTCGTTCTAGGGTTTGGTCTTAGCATTTAAAAATGTAAAAATAGCCCCGGAGGGCTATTTCTACCGTGTGAGATACCAGGAAAGATTTCTCGAGTCAAACTCGAGCCGCACCCGTTCCCGGCCAACAAGCACGTCGAAGATGTGTAACGTTACACCACCCACAAATTTAATTTGTGAGCGGAGAAGCTCCGTTACCTCGGTTTCGTTCTCGCCTTTCCGCCTATAATTTAGCGGTTGACAAGGCGTCATTTTATAACCGAAGAGGGCCATTACCTCGACCTGCTCTTTTTGATTTGTGTTAAAGTTTTTCATAAAGACTCCTTAAAATTAATTTAATAGAGTCATTTATGTGAGCCCGATTCTTTTGGCTCATAGTTAAAGGCGCAAATGACGAACACCTAAAACCTTAAACTTTTCTCATTGCCAGTGACCGAAGTATAGCATGAGTAATTTAATTATACCACGGATGGGACTTTGGACCGCCTAATCAGCGACCCATTTTTTTGCGTAGAATATGCTATAATATAAAAATGAATATCTGGCAAGATTTACCCAAACCATTTTTTGCGCTCGCCCCAATGGAAGGAGTAACAGATATTTTGTTTCGTCAAATTATCGCAACAGCTGGGCGACCTGATTTATTTTTTACGGAATTCACGAATGTTTCTTCTTACGCTTCGGAAAAGGGGCGCGCTAATGCCCTTATGAGGCTCGAAGTCGCCCCGACAGATTCACCCATTATTGCTCAGATTTGGGGTAAAAATCCAGAACATTTCTCAAAGACCTGCCAAGTACTTGCTTCGCTTGGTTTTTCTGGCGTTGATCTAAACTTCGGCTGCCCAGATAAACACGTCAATAAGGCTGGGGGTGGCGCCGCAATGATTAGGACCCCGGAGCTCGCCGTGGAATGCTTTAAAAATGCGCAAAGATCTACAGAACTTCCAGTTTCAATCAAGACTCGTCTTGGCTGGTCTAACGTCGAAGAATACAAAGATTGGCTAATAACGCTGCTAGAAGAGCATCCAGCGGCACTCACGTTGCATCTTAGGACGAGGAAAGAAATGTCCAAAGTGCCAGCACACTTCGAATTGATTCCAGAGATAATTAGGCTACGAGGTAGTGTTTCTCCAGAGACAAAACTAGTTATTAATGGCGACATTAAAGACCGTGCGCATGCACTAATACTTCATCGTGAATATCCTGATATAGATGGCTTTATGATCGGGCGTGGAGTTTTTCAGAATCCGTATTGTTTTACGGATCATGTTGGCTCGCGCAAGGAGTTTATGAATCTTTTAAAATTACATCTTGATTTGTACAAAAAACAATCCAAAAAATACTATATTTCTTACGAATCTTTAAAGCATTACTTTAAAATCTACGTCAATAATTTTCCTGGCGCCAAGGAAATTCGCACCAAATTAATGGAGACTCATTCGGTTGACGAAGCGCGAGAGATAATCGGGCTATAACTCTTAATCGCCTCTTGTGCTATAATTAAGACATGAGAATAGCATTACTAGGTTACGGCAAAGAAGGTCAAGCTACTGAAAACTATTTTAAATCTCATTTTAGCGATCTTGAGTGTGATATCTTTGACAACTTCGCTTATGACGAGATTAAGGAAAATGATTTTTCGTCATATGACATGGTTTTTCGGAGCCCTAGCGTTCCGCCGTTAAAGCTCCCAAACGAAACGAGTATGACAAAGTATTTCTTCGATCACTGTCCGTGCCCAATCATTGGCGTTACTGCAACTAAGGGCAAGGGCACTACTTGCTCTTTTATCGAATCAATACTTTCTGCTTTTAAAGAGGATGTGCATCTAATTGGCAATATCGGCAATCCTGCTATCAATGTTTTGGACATTCTAAATAAAGAATCCGTTGTGGTTTTCGAGCTATCTAGCTTTCAGCTTTGGGATCTAAAAAAGTCTCCACATATTGCCATCATTGGAACTATCGAGCCAGATCATCTAAACGTTCATGACGGATATGATGATTACCTAAATGCGAAAGCTAATATTGGTCGCAACCAAAACGAGAATGATTTTCTTATTTATTTCAAAAATAATCCCGATTCAACGAAACTGGCAAGCTTCTCCCGGGCCCAAAAGATTCCCTACCCGTTTGAAATACCAGAAGAAGTTAAGCGTGCTGTTAATTTGCCGGGGAAACATAATGAAGAGAATGCTGTTGCAGCCATAGCGGCTGTGGCTTGCTATAAAAATATCTCACCGGATGAATTATTAGCTAAAAATACAGCCGAAATAGTCTCTGGTATTAGCAACTTTAAAGGACTCCCTCATCGTCTTGAATTTTTGCGCGAACTTAATGACGTTAAATACTATGACGACAATTTTTCCACTAACCCTTCTTCCACAAAGGTTGCGGTTAACGCTTTTTCAAAAAATAATCTAGTAATAATTGTTGGCGGTCGAGATAAAACCGATTATGAGGATCTTCCCGAAATATATGATATCTTGCAAGCTCCGCAAGTTAAAAAAATAGTCCTTATAGGCGAATCTGGTCATGAATTGGCTAGGATTTATCAAGATAATCGTTTTATGGTTGCCGATTCATTAGAAGAAGCAGTTAGCCTGGCTAAAGACGAGGCCGAAGGCCTTAGCAAAGCTGTTGTACTAATGTCGCCTTCTGCCGCTTCGTTTGATATGTTCGAAAATGTATACGATCGTGGCGAACAATTTCAGGCTATAGTTAAAAAACTAAGCTAAAATTCTAATTTACTTCCTAGTCCAGCAATAAAAGCTTTATCCGTCGAGGATACGGCAGCAAAGCCTTTAATTCCGGAGCCCGCGAATTCGCGCGCTAGTTCGACCATTTTATATTTATCAATCGATTTAATAAGATTTGCCATATTGTCGTATTTTTCGATGGTTTCGTTCGTAAAGTATCCATCGGCGTAATAATCTGCAATTTGGCCTACGGTTTGGGCTCCCATTTGCAATCTACCGAGCGCGTAAGATTTTGCCGCAGCAAAGTCTTTGTCGGATATTTCACCATTCAATGCTTTGGTCAGTTCTACTTGAATTAAATCGAATAACTCTTCAGCATTCTCAACATTAACTTCACCATCGAAATCCCAATAAGAACTGTTGGCATTACTGGCCACCGAGCTTCCCATACCATACACTAGTCCGCGTTTTCTAGCTGCGCCAAAAATACGAGAATTAGTCGTACCATTTAAGATGTGATTTAGACAGTTCATTGCGAAAACTTCATTCGGCTCAAGGTGACGCGGCGTCACTAAAGAGAATCCAAACGTAACATTTGATGCATCTTTTCTTCTAATGGAGACAGCCTCACTGGTATGTAGGTCTGCAACCGGGATTTCGAACTTTTCACCTTCTTTTAAATTCCACGATTCTAGCATGCGCATAATTTTGCGCTTTCGGCCACGGATTTTGCCAGCCACTACAAAGAGCATGTTTTTTGCGGTATGAGTACGGCGGTAATGCTCGCGAATGTCTTTTAGCTCAATATTAGAGATTGTTTTTATGCGCTCCGAAATATCAAGAATATCCTCGCCAACAGCTTGCTGAACTTTTGGCCAGAGCAGTCTATAATAATCGTTCATGTATCCGGTTAGCTCGCTACGCACATTGGATTTTTCTGATTTTAATTCTTCTTCGTTAAATCTAGGTTCGCAGATAGAAACCCGTTGAAGTTCCATGATGCGTTCCCATTCAAAATCTGCACATTCAGCCTCGTAGCATACCGATACGTCAGAAGTCCAAGCATTGTGATAGGCTCCGTTTTTCGTAAACTCTGCTTCAAACGCTTGCTCGTCGCGGAATTTGGCGTTCGCCCCAAAAGCTAGGTGCTCGACAACGTGAGGTATTTCGTATACATTCTTGTTTTTGGCATACATCATACCAGCCCTAAACTGGATGCGCGTAGACATTACGCTAGCACCAGGAATATTGATAAGAATTCCCTTTGCACCACTCCTTAAGGTTATTTCTTCTACAGAATGTTTCATGATGCGCGTTTATCTACGACCCTTTTTATGGGCTTTCTTGTGCTTTTTGGTAGCGGATTTTTTTGAAGGTTTCCTGGCGGCAACTTTTTTTACTTTGCCGCTAGCTGTATTCTTTTTAAATTCATCGTCAAGATTTCTTTCGCCTTTAGAAATCTCATTAACACCTCTTTCGGTTTGGCCTTCTGCCATCTTGGTTAGCTCGGATTCGTATTCTTCACCGTCCGTTACATCATCAGCGGCTGCTTCTGCAGGAGTAATTGTGAGTAGAATCTTTAGAACTTCTTCGCGCAAATTACGTTGGAGACCATCAAACAGTTTTTGCGATTCACTTCGATATTCGACTAGCGGATCACGCTGGCCAACACTGCGCCAATGAATACCTTCACGCAAATGTTGCATATTCTCTAGGTGCTGCATCCACAATGCATCTAAAACCTTTAGATATACTTCGCGTTCGATTTTGCGCATCGTTTCTTCACCAAACTCAATCTCTTTGGCGTGATACGCTTCTTCTACGGCTTCTAGTGCAAATTTATAACGTTCCTTTTCCTTACGCATGAGGCCGATTCCACGAATTAAATCATCATCGAAATCGAATACAGCCTTAAACTCTGCATCAAAGTTTTTATTGACTCTAGACGAAAACTCGGTCAAAGTTTTAACTTCATCGCGCATTAGGCGTTTAATTTCTGGATAGATTTCTTCGCCTTCCAAAATTTTGCGGCGCATCATATAGACGACTTTACGATGACGATTAATTACATTATCGTATTGCACGACGTTTTTGCGGGAATCAAAGTTGAATCCCTCGATACGTTTTTGTGCGGCTTCTAAAGTTTTAGAGATGGCCTTAGTTTGAATGGGCGTGTCTTCGTCTACGCCGAGCCTAGTCATTAACATTTTAACCCTGTCACCCTGGAAAATCCGCATCAAATCATCCTCGCAGCTAACAAAGAATTGCGTAGTACCTGGGTCTCCCTGGCGCCCACCACGTCCACGTAGCTGATTGTCAATGCGCCTAGCGTCGTGCCGCTCAGAGCCGATTACTACTAAACCGCCTAGCTCACGTACACCTTTACCGAGTTTGATATCCGTACCACGCCCGGCCATGTTGGTGGCGAGGGTAATTGCGCCCTTTTCACCAGCTTTTGCAATAATTGCCGCCTCGCGCTCGTTGTTTTTAGCGTTTAAGATTTCGTATGGTAAATTGAACTGGTCAAGATAGTTGGCAATCTCTTCGTTGTTGGCGATAGAGCCAGAGCCGACTAGGACTGGCTGCCCTTTTTCGTGATATTTTTTAATCTCGCTTGCGATAGCTTTCAATTTACCGGCTTTGGTTTTATAGATTAAGTCATCTTTATCGACGCGGGCAATTGGTTTGTTGGGCGGAATCTGAATTACGTCTAGTGCATAGATCTGTTGGAATTCCTCCGCCTCCGTAAAGGCCGTGCCAGTCATGCCAGATAGTTTTTTGTATAGCCTAAAGAAATTCTGGAACGAGATTGTGGCTAACGTCATTGATTCCTGTTTTACGGCTACGCCCTCTTTAGCCTCGATGGCCTGGTGTAATCCCTCATTATATCGCCTACCCTGCATCAGGCGGCCCGTATGTTCATCCACAATAATAACTTCGCCAGAGTTTGTAACTACGTAATCTTTATCACGTTTAAAGATGATTTCGGCACGAATTGCTTGCTCTAGATGGTAGACGAGGCGAGTATTTTTAGTGGAATAAAGATTATCAACACCTAGGATTTTCTGGACTTTCTCGATACCCGCATCCGTTAGGGTAACAGAGCGACGTTTTTCATCGAAAATGTAGTCGTCCGGCGTTAAACGTGCTGCTACTTTTGCAAATTGATAGTAAGATTCTGGGTTGTCGCCGGCTGGTGCCGAGATGATGAGTGGCGTTCTAGCCTCATCAATTAAGATTGAGTCTACCTCATCTACGATGGCAAAGTTTAGCTCGCGTTGCCTTAAATACTGCACCTCGCTGGTCATGTTATCGCGCAAGTAATCGAATCCAAACTCGTTATTAGTACCATACGTAACGTCTGCGGCATAGGCCTCTTTACGAGTGGCTGGCTTTAGATGCAAAAATCTTTCGTCGTCATGTTCTTCATTTTCATATTCTGGATCGTAGATAAATGACGCTTCGTTAATAATTACGCCTACCGAAAGGCCAAGAAAATCATAGATTGGGCCATTCCAGCCGGCATCACGCTGGGCTAGGTAATCGTTTACCGTGACCACGTGTACGCCGCGCCTGGTTAAGCCATTTAAATAAGCTGGAAGCATCGCAACCAAGGTCTTACCTTCGCCGGTTTTCATCTCCGCTACGGCTCCTTCATGGAGTACCATGCCACCGATTAGTTGCACATCATAAGGTCGGAGCCCAGTTACGCGCTTAGAGGCCTCACGAGCTACCGCAAATACCTCTGGGAGAAGTTCATTTAGTATTTTGGTGTCGTCAATTGGCGTGCGAGTACGGCGCTTCTTGCCTTTTTTATTTATACCCTGCTCGGTTTTTGACTTTTTTAAAGCCTTGTCAATCTTTGCACGGAATATATCAGTTTGAGCCTTCAGCTCTTCGTCGGACATTTTTTCGTATTTTGGCTCTAGTTTATTAATCTCTTGAGCCTTTTTCCATAAGCGACGCAAAATCTTCTTTTGCGCATCGCCAAATACGCCCTGTAAAAATTTAGTGAGTGCTGTTTTGTCGGCCAACTTATCGGTCGGTTTCTTTTCTTTTCTCGCCATATTTCTCCAATCTTCCCCCTATTCTATCATATTATTTTCTTCGGATAAAGAGACTGCGCCAATTTCTTTTTTGGCGATGTGGCTGAGATTCAAGTTTGTAACGCCTGATTTGACCAGTTAGTTTAGCCTCAACTAAATCTACGCCTGTAAAGACATTCGAACATTCGTCTTTTGCCGCCAATACTTTGCCACCCGGAATCTCCATTGCTGCCGAAATAGAATATTTTTCATTCTTACCTTTGCCGATTTCTGTTACTACCACCTTAAATACTACGTCCTTTTTAGCATTTCGTGGTAGGTAACGATCGAGTTTGCCTAGTCTCTTGGTTGTGTATTTACGGAACGAATCATCAATTTTATATCCATTACCACTAATCTCTATTTTTTCGATCATTTAGATCTCCTCCTTATTATTTAAATATGGCTTCAAAACTTCTGGAACTTTCAATTTACCACCTTTTACGGCGTAGTTTTCGATTACGGCTACCATCGTGCGCGCTAGAGAAACTGCCGTACCATTCAATGTATGTAAAACCTCTACGGAGCCATCGCTACGACGAACACGAATATTTAGGTTTCGAGCCTGATAATCAGTACAGTTGCTGCAACTAGTTAGCTCGCGGTAGCAGCTATCGACAGGTGACCAATATTCGACATCATATTTTTTGGCTGCTGGGGCGCCTAAATCTCCGGCCGCAATGTTGATTACGCGGTATGGGATGCCTAATTCCTGCCAAATTTCTTCTTCTGTAGCGAGAATCATTTCGTGCATCTCTTTAGATTTCTCTGGCAGGCAGAATACGTACATTTCCAGCTTATTGAATTGGTGAACCCTAAATAGGCCTCTGTTATGCTTACCGGCCGCTCCTGCCTCTTTCCTAAAACAGGCCGAAAGGCCAGCATACAAAAGTGGTAAGTCTTTTTCATCTATAATTTCGTCCATGTGGTAGCCAGTTAAAGCGATTTCTGCGGTAGCGATTAGGGCGAGGTCCTCACTCTCAATAAAGTATTCGTCACTTTGGTCGCTAGTGCGCGGATTAAATCCTGTCCCTTCTAAAACTTTAGATGATACTAGGTCTGGCACGGTGACAAACTTAAACCCTTTTTCTAGAACTTTTTTAAGCCCGAATTGAATTAGGGCGTTTTCTAGAAGCGCTAGTTCATTTTTAAGATAGTAGAATTTTGTTCCCGCAACCTTGGCGCCACGTTCAAAGTCTACCCAGTCTCTACTGACGGCGTAGTCGAGATGGTCCACTCCGCCACTCTTTTTTTCGCCCCAGTTTTTGATTTCTACCGAGCATTCTTCGCCTCCCAGCGGCACGTCATCAAAGATAATATTTGGGATAGATTTTTGCGCCTGGTGATATTCCGATTCTACCCGTTCTAAATCCGCTTCTAGCTTTAGTAATTCGTTTTTGACCTCTTTTCCTTCAGCTATTAACTCTGGGTCGGGTTTTCCGCCCTTCATCTTGGCTGCGATTTCATTGCGTTTTCTTCTTAAATCCTCAACCTTTGCGAGCTCTTTTTTACGCTCATCGTCTAGAGTTAAAACTCTTTTAACATCAATCTCGTATCCTTTTTCACGAGCCGACTTTTCCACAAGCTGTAGATTGTCTCTAATAAACTTCACATCTAACATATAGCCTCATTATAGCACATCTAGAATCATTATCTAGCTTTTTAGGGAAGACATTAAAACTCGTAATTTTTTCCAATCGTCAAGGTTAAGATCGCCTGGTCGAACGTCCTTATCTATACCTAGTTCGAAAAATAGTTGCTTAAGTTTTATTTCGTCAGTGAGCTTCGCTAAATTATGAATCAATTTCTTACGTGGCATCGCGAATCCCTGCTTTATTAGTTCAAAAACCTCGTCATCAACTTGCCTTGGATGAGGCTCCATCACAACTATTTTGCTATCTACTTTTGGCGGAGGAGTAAACTCATCCTTTTTAACTAACGGCCCGGCAAAAACATTGGCTCTATCTTTAACGAACAGAGATAGCTGTGTTTCTTTTTCGCTAGTGATTCGCTCTGCTACCTCTTTTTGAACTAGGAGTACTATTCTTTTTGGGGGATTTTCCGCTTTTAAGAGTTTTTCGATAATAGGACTCGTTATATAATATGGTATATTACCAGCCACAGCATAGGGCTCTTTTATACAGCTAAAGTCATAACGCAGGATATCTCCGTGTACTACCTCTAAATTTTTGCCCGGGAAGGAATTTGGAAGATTAGTCGCTAGGCGCTCATCATACTCTACCGCTATTACTTTCTTAAATCGCTTTAAAAGTGACGAGGTTAAAAATCCTAATCCTGGGCCAATTTCAAGACACAAATTACCATCGCCTTCGCTTGCCGTCAAATCAGCTATCTCGTCAAGGATAGCTCGATTTTTGAGCCAATGTTGGCCTAGCGCCTTATTAGTACCAACCATGAGAATGCCACCAGGCTGCAGCTTGGCTCCAGCCACCATAACGCCCGTTTACATATCCAATCATCCAGCGGATTTGAGTGACTGGATTGGTTTGCCAATCCGAACCAGCAGAAGCCATTTTGCTACCTGGTAGAGCCTGAGGAATGCCATAGGCTCCAGAAGAAGCGTTGGCGGCATCTACCCTACAGCCGCTCTCACGGTAAATAAGATCGAGAGCGTTTGGCATATCTGCTTCCGAAACTCCTGCCGCACGAGCCCAGTCCGCACAAGTTCCCCACTCTGGCGGAATGGACTTTTTAGCGCCTACCGCAACAATCCTAGGGACTGGCTCCCTAACAATCTCTTCCTTAATTAATTCTCTAGATACTTCTTCGCCGTTTATATATAAGACATTGTAATAGGATTTTTTAGCGCCCACTTCACCGAGTTGTTTTACTTCGGAGGTTCCGGTTGCTAGATTGTAATCTGTGACTTTTTCTTCGCCAAATGGAATTTCTTCGTCTACGGTCAAGGTGCGGCCACCGTTCCTATTGATTTGGTAGATATTGGCTGCGCCAGTCTCCAAGGAAAAAACATTAGGTATCAGATTTACCTCGTCGCCGTCGTATAAGGTGAAGCCGGCATCCTCTGCAATTTTGCGCATGTCATAACTTGCCGTCATGATGCATTTTTCGGCTTTATTGTCTTTGACGAGCACAGGGCGCGCGCGATGAATATTAATAAAGAAATTATCCGCATTAATAGAATCGCTTAATTTTGGCTCGACGATGTCGCCTTCATTAATTATGTATCCGGCCCGAGCCAGAGCTTCCTCTACGGTCTTCGCCTCTGTTTTAACCGTGAGTTTTGCGTCGTCATCATCATAAAATGTGACGAAATGAGCATCTGACTCCACGTAAGCTTCGTTTTCACCTTCTGCATAAGTTAGTCCGGAGTGGAGTTTTAAAAAACTCGCCGCAAAAAAGACGATTATTAGAATAACGGATAAAACGAGAACTTGGTCAGTCTTACGCGAAAGTCTCATAAGTACATTATATCATAACTTAAACAATATAAAAACCCGCCAGGTCATGCAACGGGTTTCTAATTCTAATTTCCAGGTGGTTTATTAGTCAAAATAACTCTACACTCTCCACCCTACTCCCCTAGGTTCAGGCCCCTTTCAACGTCGGATCAGGTCCAAACCTTAGCTTCATTTTAGCATAGGCAAAATGACTGTCAAGCTTGTTTTTTAAAATTCTTTATTGTCTAATATTTTCCAATAGTCACGCTAATTACAGAGGTGGCTGGAAAAAACCGAACACTTTATGCTTGACTTTTCTTATTTTTATTTTGTTCCATAAACAATTTTGAAAGGATTTTTTGTGTTATAATTATCATATGAATTGGAGGAAGTGGTGCGACGAATTTGTTTTGGCGGGTAAAGGGATTCTGCTCGCGACTAAAGAAAAGCGATTTTGGTATGGTTTTTTGCCAAGCTTTTTCTTTTTTGGATTACTAATGAATTTGCTCCAAGGAGGTTTTTCAAAGTTCGAACTAATGGGTGTTTTGGGTTTTCCTGCAAATTTACAAATCATTTGGAGTAGTTTTATTGCAATTTTTGGCGTCAATCAGGTTTTTCTGGATTGGATACCCATTTTTCTACTATCCCTACTGCAAGGTGTTTTGATTGGTCTTATCGTTTTGCTCTGGGGTAAGAAAAAAGAACAAAACGCCGCCAATATCGAACGTGCTGGCATTATTACTGGGCTGATAGCTCTAGGGGCGGGGTGCCCAACTTGTGGCACCACGCTTCTAACCCCGCTTTTTGGGGTACTGTTTTCCACTAGTAGTCTAACTGTTGTGAGCAACGTTTCAGCTATAATTACGGTTTTAGCAACACTAATTGCTGTTTTATCTTTAAAACGCCTTGGCGAAGAAGTATATGTTACAATAATTAATGAAAAGTATCTTGCACGCAAAAAGGAGAAAGATGAAAAAAGCGCTTAGAATTTTAGGTATAGTTAGCATTGTGGTTTTGATAATTTTTGCGATTTCGGCCAGCATGAACACTAAGCCATCCAATGCTGATAAGGTTTGGGATGAAAAAACTACCGTTGGCAATATTGATGCGAAAAACTATTTTATTATTTATTCGGATTTGGTTTGTCCATACTGTATTGCGTTCGAAAATGCCATCGTTGAACACGAGGATGAGTTTAAGAAATATCTTGAGGAAAATGATATTTTGTATGAGGTTAGAATTTCCGATTTTCTTTATGAGTACGGAGAAACTAATCCGATAAATTCGCGCTACTCAGCAGTTGCTACGTACTGCGCCAAAAATGAAGATAAGTTTTGGGACTATTACAATCTGGCGGTTACTTCGGTTTGGAACGATTATTTTAAAAAGTCGGGGAAGTCCGCCGTAGCCGGTATGTCTAAACTAGATAAAGATTATTGGATTAATATTGGAAAAAAGGTTGGGCTTGGCGAACAATTTGAAAATTGCGTCATAAATGATGAGCCGCTCGCTGAAATTAAGGAGAATGCAGCTAAAACCGCCAAACTCGCCAATGGCATGCCCTATTTTAAACTAAATTCCTATACTAGCTCTGGATTTGATCTATCTTGGGGTTGGGAATACGTGCAAATGTATTTTAGGGCTGGACTAGAGAGCTAAACCTTCACCTAGATTCTGATATCAAAATAGATCAGAATGATCGGGTTACAAAAAAACGCATTTTACTGGGTTGATTTAAATATTTTTTCGTTTTTAATACTATCTGGTAAGTAATTTTTATCTAAATGAAAACCAGATTCCCATTTTTGCCCTTTGCCATAGCCTAAATCTTTCATTAGTTTTGTCGGGGCGTTGCGAAGCCAGATTGGAACGGGTTCGTTTGGGGCTTTTTTTGCTAGGCCTAGGGCCTTATACCATGCGTCAGCTGAGTCACGGTTTTTCTTGGATTTTGACAAAGCGATACAAGTGTGCGCTAGGATTAGCCCGGATTCTGGCATACCGACTCTCTCCACAGCCTGAAAGCAAGCGGTGGCTAGACTGAGAGCTCCATTGCCGGCCAAACCAATATCCTCAGAGGCAAAAATCACCATTCTGCGAGCAATAAACTTTGGGTCTTCGCCAGATTCTACCATCCGTGCCAAGTAATAAAGTGCTGCATCTACATCGCTACCGCGCATTGATTTAATGAATGCAGAAATAGTGTCATAATGCTTATCACCCTTCTTATCGTAGCCGGGGACTTTTTTGCCAGCAGCTTCTATTACCACTTTTTCGTCGACTTTATCAGC
This sequence comes from Candidatus Saccharimonadota bacterium, assembly GCA_016286785.1. GTDB lineage: Bacteria > Patescibacteriota > Saccharimonadia > Saccharimonadales > Saccharimonadaceae > Nanosyncoccus. The sequence goes on along the minus strand of JAEEUB010000002.1, from coordinate 53,139 downwards.
TAGAGATAAGGCCAACTCTAGATCCCCCAGTGCACTTCTAGCATCACCACCAGATAGCTCTGCGATATAATCTAAGGCTTTTTTAGTAACTCGGCGGCTGACTTTTTCAGCCTTGACTGCTCTTTTTAGTACCTCAATAATTGCATCTTTTGATAGCGGAGCCAAAACCACCACGCGCGACCGGCTGAGTAGTGGCGAAATAACCTCAAACGACGGGTTCTCGGTTGTGGCGCCAATTAAAGTAATTAAGCCAGATTCTACATGCGGCAAAAAGGCGTCCTGTTGAGCCTTATTGAACCTATGTATTTCGTCCACAAATAATATGGTGCGAGTTTTTAGGTTCCAGTTTAGCTTTGCGCGAGCTACCACCGCTTCTACATCTTTTTTGCCGGCTGTTACTGCTGATATCTCTACAAAGTCAGCCTTAAATTCGTTTGCCAAGATGCGGGCGAGCGTGGTTTTCCCAGTCCCTGGCGGCCCCCAAAAAATGAGGTTTACCGGCTCGCCTTTTTTGACTATTTCCGTTAAAATTTTACCGTCGCCAACGATTTCGTCTTGCCCTATTACTTCCGACAATTTTTTTGGCCTCATTCGCTCTGCAAGTGGCACTCTATTCATGATATACATATTATATAAGAATTCTTTACATTTTTTAATTCTTTATGGTAAAATTAGGCTAATATTAAATCTAAGGAGTTATAAAATGGATTACTCTGACGTAAATCAACTTTTAAATAGCCTGGATAGCAGTAGCAAGTATTCAAGCACTTCGAGTGTTATGGGCTCAATGGCTGGTGCCGGTATCTGGGCAATTATCGCTTTGATCTTAGCTGTTCTTGGCGGTATTTTGGTTTACTTCCTGTTTGTTAAAGCAAAAACCGAGCCTAAGGGCAAATTCCTTAAATGGCTAAAAGATTTTCTAGCCTTTAAGGTTATGTGGATTGAGCCAATTTTAAAGGTTATCTACTACATTGCAACCATCTTTGTAATTCTTTATTCCTTCACTTACTTTGGTATGTTTAATGTTATGGGCGGAATGGCGCTTCTTATGTTCCTCCTTTTCGCTACGCTCGGGCCAATCATTATACGTTTAGCCTATGAGGCTACCATGATGTTTATCATGATTTGGCGAAACACGACAGATATTGCCGAAAACACTAAGAAGAAGTAATTCTAAACAAAAAGTCCCCTCGATTGAGGGGATTTTTTGTCGGTTAAAAGAGGTACATCAAATATGGTTTTCCACAGGTTTTCCACAGGATTATATCTGATTCGCTAACATCATCACTCTTCTTGCTACGCCGTCATTTCCGTCGATTAGAGTGGCTGCTTTAAAGTGGTTTTGAATTTTGTCTTTAATTAGTGAGTAGTGCGTACATCCGAGCACTACCGCATCATAGTCTTTTGGGTGATCTACTAGGAGACCACTTAATACTTCGTCGACTCGATTGTTGTTTTCGATTGCGTACGCCAGCCCTGGGCAGGCGAGTAGCTCGATTTTTTGCCCAGGTTTCTCGCTTTCCACTAAGAGCTGCGCCGTCCTTTCAGATTCTATTGTTCCTGGCGTCGCCATAACTAGTATTTTCTTGGCTCCAGTTTTGGAAGCTAACTTGATGGCGGGTTCGGTTCCGACAAAACATACATCTGGATAATCTTCTCTTAAGATTTTAATGCATTTTGTTGTTGCGGTATTACATGCGACGACGATAATATTAGCACCCCAATCAATTAGTTTATTTACGATATCCTTTACTATTTTCAGTAATTCCTGGTTGGTTTTTTCCCCATAAGGACAGTTCTTAGAATCTGCAATATAATAGTATTCAGCATCTGGCAAAAGTTTTTTTATTGCCGAAAGGACAGTTGTCCCTCCTTTCCCTGAGTCAAAAACACCTATTTTCATAGTTTCATTATACAACGTTATTACTAGGTAGCGAATGTGATTTTTATTTTGCAAAAATTCGCTTCGTTTGCTATCGTAAAAAAATAAAGACCCAAAGGTCTTATTTTCTTGTGGTGAGTCGGGAGGGGCTCGAACCCTCGACACCGGGCTTAAAAGGCCCGTGCTCTAACCTGCTGAGCTACCGACCCAAACTGTTAACGTGGTGGACGCTAGAGGAGTCGATTCGAAGAACGGCTCTATCTTTCTGCGTTTAACGTGGTGGACGCTAGAGGAGTCGAACCTCTGACCTTGTCTACGTCAAAGACACGCTCTAGCCAACTGAGCTAAGCGTCCTCATGGCATTGGCCTGGCTTGGTGTTTACCAGCCCTCGATCCACTCGCCTTCATGTATTATAACACAATATTTCAAATTATCACGAAAAAACTAATTATTGCTTACTTTTTTAAGATGAGAACTCCATGGCAAGATTGATGGATCGTTCCGTAAATCCTGTTTTCTTATAAAAATCAACCGCTGCTTTGTTCGCTGCTAAAACACTAACGCCGAGACGCGTTACCGCTTCGCTTTTACAATAGGCTTTTAATTCTTCTAAAAGCTTTCCGCCAACTCCGGTGCTACGCATTTTTTCTTCAACAAAAATGTTTTGAAGATACGCTTGCTTGATGGGTCGCGCATTTCCGGCCTTTGGCGCAGAGACACTAGCAATCAAAAACCCGACAGGTTGGCCGCTGACTTCGGCAATTAGGACATATTGATTATTGATTGCTGCGAGGTATTTTTGTTTTGCTTCTTCTGATAGTGCCCAGTTTTTATCTAGACTCGAGTCGTAATTTTCTCGTTCAAAATTGAGTAGCTTTGAACCGAACTCTTGAACTATATCAATATCAGATTCGCTTGCTCTACGAATAGAGATGTTCATAACTAACTCCTTCTTTCATTGTTACTACGCCTTGCACTAACTTAGGAAAGTCCTCTTCTGAGACGTGCACGTCGCCCCGTGAACCCCTTGAATTGTTCAAATGAAGGATCGAATGATCCATAATTTCGGTAATTTATCCCGCCTTCGTTTCTCGTTACTGCCATAGTCGTATAGGCGGCACTGTCACATGTCTGAATGACCTTGAGTAAGTTTTCGAAACCGATTACTGTATCCTTGTCGACCCGTTTCACGCCAAGATATTCCTTAGCGATTTTTTCGCTAAAACATCTCAATCTCCATCTGGTCACCATATTACCGCCACCACGAATTAATTCCGAGGTTATCGACATTCCCTCTCCAATTACGGAAAGAACCAACCGCATCGTCGCATCATCTACCCTGTTTCGCCTCATGAATCTCTCTGCAAAAACCGCATTATACTGTTTTTGTCTTTCTTTATTACCTCTCTTTACAGCCTGTGGTTTGCCCACGTCGTGTACCAGAAGCGATAGGCGTATGAGCGGTAAAGCGGATGCTGGTAAAAGGTCGGCATAGTTGGTGTCGAATAATTCCAATGTAGTCTCCGTATGCTCACCAAGACTAAATCCTTCCCAATTCCCGCAGTCTTCATCAAAAATATCTTCAAAGCCTGGGGTTTTTCTTGCGAGCTCAATAATTTCTTGCGGTTTTATATAGAGATTAGATTCTAGCACATGTTGCAGATTGCTTCTGTTCTTATTTTTCTCGCTAGAGGCAATAGCAATTTGGCCGAATAATCGATTCCTTTTTCTCGTTTTGCGTTCAATTGCTTCGGGAGTATTAACTTTCGCAAGGTCAAACAGGAGATAATTGTCAATTTCTTTTCCTATAGTTGCCGAGGAGACGCGTACCTTGGAGCCAACAATATGGCCTGCTCTGAAGAGATTGGCCATATATTCGTGATTTATTGGAATCGTATGAGATCCAACCCGTAGCTCACGCTTGTCATCTAAAAATGCCTGGCATAAAGCATCTAGATGTCCGGAATCTAATAGCCTTGCCGTGTTTAAAGCTGAGCCAATATGAATAATTAAATCTCTATTATATAGTTTAGTTTGTTTTTCGATATCAGATACCCTATCCCCAAACATTAAACCATACTCCTTGTCAAGCAAGTCTTGCGGTGAGATTTTTTTAATGTCTTCTCTGTCTTCAAATCTTATAGGTGCACCCTTCATAACCCTGGGGCGGATTTGACGAATTGCATCAATCGCTCTTTCTCTATCTTCCTCGTTTAAATCCGATAGCCTAGAACAGATGATCATTGCGTCTGGGTCATCGGATATAATTCTTCTAGTTTCTGGAATGCCACCACTCGTGCGAGATCTTGCGTCGGCGAACTCTTTTGCCGTGGCTTGGTTTTCCGAGGTATTAAGCGCCGCCACCTTGTTAATATTGTTGGTCCCCATATAATTACCAGAATTATTAAAACTTGGGTCAACCATCCATTTTCCGCCGTTGCCGGCACGTCCATGATATAGCTCCAGATCGCTAACTTTTTTGCATATTCCTAGTTCTAATAATACACGCATGGCTTGATGCTTCGGGCTTTGCTCGACTTGTTCCGACATCTTTTCTCTGCGAGTTTGAATTTCTTCGCTCATGGTTAAATTATAGCACGCGTTTATGTAGTAATTGACAAATAAGAGCGTGGGGGCCGTGTCGTAAGTATGCGCCTTGACCGGCATTTCTCAAAAACTGTGGTATATTATTCTTAAGGAGGATAGTATGTCCAATAGATATTTAGATGCTTTTCTGAATGCATTTTATAAAGATCGCTACGTAGAAGAAGATAGGCTTACGCGCGATAAAATGCATTATGTTGAGTTTATTACTACAACGACTTATATTGACAAATATTTAAAACCTGGCGATAGAATACTCGAAATTGGCCCTGGAACTGGCACTTATTCCTTGTATTATGCCGGAGACGGTTTTAGGGTTGATGCGGTTGAATTGGTTCAATCCAATATCGATGTAATGAAATCGAAAATCACGACCGATATGGACATAAATGTTGTTCAGGGGAATGCCCTAGATTTGTCTATTTATCCGGATAATACGTTCGACATGACACTGTCTTTAGGTCCGCTTTATCATCTCTTTAAGCCCGAGGAAGTAAAAAAGGCTATCGATGAAGCAATCAGGGTCACTAAACCGGGTGGTAAAATATTTTTTGCGTTTATCCTCTTTGACTTAACAATGCTAACGTGGGGGTTCCAGTCTGGGAATATTTACGAGAATTGCGGTGCTGGTATGCAGGTATCAGAAAACCTTACACCAAATAATGACGAAAGCTTGATTTTTAATATGCGGTATTTTAGTGAAGTTAAAGAGATAATGGATTCACTTAATCTAAAGAAGCTACACTATGTGGCCACTGATGGTATTGGAAGAGTGATTAAAGATACCATTAACGATATGACCGATGATGAGTATAGATTATACACGAAGTATCATTTATCTATTTGCGAAAGAGAGGATTTAATTGGGTACAGCGGACACATCTTAGCGATTACAGAAAAATAAGCTTTTAAGCCGCCATCCGCATGATGTACGCTTGCTAAGCCGGGGGTTATCAGTTGCATACACAAACACATTACAGTAGAATAAGAGTATGATATATCTTAAAAAAGCCAATCTAAAGGATGCGAAAAAAGAATACGAACTAACGCAAAAAATCCCAACCGAAGAAAACGGTTATAAAAATCCAGTTTACGGCGTTTCCTATGATGATTTTGTAACTAAAATAATCCCTAAGTGGCTAGATAACGAAAAAGGGATTAATTTGGACGAAAACCGCGTGGCCGATACCTGTTATTTTTTGTGGGTCGACGATACTCCGGTGGGAATTTTCAAATTGCGTCATTATCTAAATGACTGGCTTAGAGACAATGCTGGACATGTTGGATATGGTATTGCGAAAGAATATCGTGGTCACGGCTATGCTTCTGAGGGTCTAAGGCTAATTAAAGAGGAAGCGCGCAAATTACCTATAGATACGGATGAATTATATCTATCTGTACTAAAAACTAATCTCGCCTCTTTAAGGGTACAACTAAAAAATGGTGCAAGAATCGTGCGAGAGGATGACACCGACTACTATACAAGAATACCTCTGTAAAGAATGTGATACCACAAAAAATAGTATCACTATAATTATTAATGCTCGGTTGCATAGCTTGCGGTATATCGATATAATGTAAGGAGATGATGTATGGCAGAGCGAATATTTTAGACTATGGCGGTAAGGCCAACTCTTTAATAAAATTACAAAATTTAGGCTTACCAGTACCATCTTTTTTCGTGATTCCCGCTTCACTATTAAAGGAAATAATTAACCAGAATAATTATTTTGAGGAAATCCAGCAATTGCTGCTCGAGAAAAATTACCAACGGATTAGAGAAATAATAATGTCTGTTGATTTTCCAGAGCAAATTAAGAATAGCATCTTAAAGGAGGCGAATAAACTAGGGGGCGAATCATTCTCCGTGAGATCTTCGGCGGACAATGAGGATGGCAAGGAGAAGTCATTTGCTGGTCAATACGAAACATATCTTAACGTTGGTACAGATGAACTATTAAAAACTATAAAGAAATGCTGGCTCTCTGCTTTAAGTGAGAACGTTATAGCATACGAAGATCAACAGATTAATTTATTTAGTATAAGCATAATAGTGCAAAAAATGATAAATCCCGAATACTCTGGAGTTTCTTTTTCCATTGATCCAACTAGTAGGAGTAGGAATTACTCTGTGATAGAAATGTGCAGAGGAACTGGAGAAAAGTTAGTATCTGGGCAAGTTACACCCACAAAAATGTTGGTACAAAGAAAGAATCTGGAAATTGATTTTAAAATAGGGAGCTTAAGCATTCCGGATGATGCGGTAAGAAAGCTAGAAGAATATGTTCTAAAGATTGAAAAAGCGTATAATGCCCCAATAGACATGGAGTGGTGTTATTTAGATGGAGCAATTTACGTATTGCAGGCTAGGCCGATTACTGCCCATCAGGATAACATTATTCCATTCGTAAAAAATATATCTAGAGAGAAAACGCTCCTCGAAATTGAGATTTATTACCTTGGCGAGTATTTCGGCATAAAGGAGTTAACCAGTGGCGACTATTATTTTAATCCTTTATTTGTTGTGGATAGAAACTCATTTGCGAGCATTTTCTATGATTGTTTTTCTCTAGAAGAGTATCCACCGAATATTTTTAGAGAATTAGATAAAAATTTTGACTTACTCCAAAAAAGATATGACGAAGCGAAAAATAGCTGTAAATATTTAACAGAAATAATTAACAACAATTCTAAGATTAATGTAAAGAGGTTTATTAAGGAGCTAATTAAGATTCAGCCACTTAGCTCTCTGGGCAACCTCATAGGTAAAGATTGGGATTCTAGCAAAAGAGTAAAGGAGCTATTAATAGATTATAGAAATAAATACGATAAAATCATCTATCAATCCACGGATTATCTAGTTAATTATCTAGAGAAGAATATTCCGAATGATTTAAAGAATTATCTGCCTGTTTTGTCTATACATGAAATTTGCAACCAACAAAAAATTAATCTAGAAAACGTCAAAAAGAGGCTAAATGGATATATTTATTACAACGGATCACTGTTTTTGGAGGAACTAGGGAGTTTTTGCCAAGAAAATGGATTTATGATTAAAACAGAAGAACACGGTAATAAAATCAGAGGAGCTATCGCGTACGGTGGCAAAGCAAAAGGGAGGGTAAAAGTAATCTTAAGTAGGAGCGATTTTAAAAAATTTGACAATGGTGATATCCTTGTCACTGCTATGACTACGCCAAAATTTACCGAATTAATGAAGCGGGCATCTGGCATCATTACGGATGAGGGCGGAATTACTTGCCACGCCGCCATAGTTGCTAGAGAGCTTAAAAAGCCATGTCTTGTTGGCTGCAAAAACGCTACGACCATACTAAAAGACAATGACGAGATAGAGTTAGATGCTATTAATGGGTCTGTCGGCCTAGCATGATAGCTAAGCCATGCTATAATAGAAGCATAAGTATTACGGAAAGGAATTTAATGGAACAAAATATTGATACTGGAGCACCAATAACATCGGCAGTAGATAACAAGCCAAAAAGTGGAAATGGTTTAAAAATTGCTACGACAATTGCGTGCATTATGGCGGCTTGCGGTATTGGGTTTGGCGTTTATGGCATGATGCAAAGCGCACAGAAAGATAGTCAAATTTCTGATTTGAAGGTTCAAATCAAAGAAAATGACGACACGATCACCACTATTGAAACTCCCGAAATTGAAACTACTACAGATAACGGCACTACGATAACGATTACCGATTCTCTTAACACAAAGTATGTTTTTTCTGATAGCAATGCACCAGAGCTGAATAAGAATATTAGCATGGCCGTTTCGTCTGTGGCTTATACTGGGATAAGGTTTTTATTGCATCTTGATGGTTCCGTGGGTGCCGAATATCAATGGGTTAATTGGGATGGATACAATCCGGAAATCAAGAATCAACAGAGACAAGATGATACCCTGACTGGGTACATAGATGGTCGTGTTGTGGATATTTCAACGGGGCATATTGGTAATGGAAGCTTTGGGGAAGTGTTCTTCTTGCTAGATGACGGCACAGTGGCTTATATGCAAGAAGATAATATATTATCTAAAAAATACAACGTTAAGAAGCTGTCTGGTGCTAATGGTATTGTAAGGGTGTATGGTAATCTTTATTATCAAGACTATGCTGGTTTCGTTCAATTCGATTCTGGTAAAATTTCTCCGATTATATTAGATAGTTTCGATGGAGAAGATGTTGTTCTTCGCGTAGAATAAAGTATTAAAAAGCACTGTAAAACTTATTCTACAAGTGCTTTTTATGTGATTAAATTACTTAGGGTATTAATAGGTCTATCTAATAGAAGCAAAAATGCGTTTTCGGGCGCATTTTTTGTGCAAAATTGATGCAAAATAGAACTCTAGGACCTGCAAGGTACTTAACGGGATTTCACCACTAAAAAATCGGCCAAAATGCCGAGTTATATAAACCATGGTGGTTCCGGCTGGACTTGAACCAGCGACACAAGGCTCTTCAGGCCTCTGCTCTACCAACTGAGCTACAGAACCATACAACGTATTATATCATAGATATGATATAATTAAAAGTATGAAAAAGATAAATACCGCCCCAATTTCGGGCACACAGGAGCTTACTCCTAGGGAGCAGGCAAAATTCGATCGATTAAAAACTCTAATATCTTCTTCTTATCATCAGCATGGTTTTTTAAACATCGAGACTCCTACGATTGAGCGCACCGAAATACTTCTAGCCAAGGCAGGTGGCGAAACAGAAAAGCAAATCTATAGAGTAGTTAAAACATCTAGCGCTGAGTCCAACGACAAGGAGTCGCTGCGCTTTGACCATACTGTTCCGCTAGCACGGTACGTCGTTGAGCATGAGAATGATTTACATTTTCCATTTAAAGTTTCCCAGGTTGGAGTAAATTTTAGGGGCGAGCGGGCGCAAAAAGGACGATTTCGCGAGTTTTATCAGTGCGATATAGACGTGATTGGTCGTAATTCCCTCCCTATCGCTTACGATGCGGATGTAATTGCTACACTGCTTTCGACGCTATTATCTTTTGAGCTAAATACTCCAGTTTTAGCCCGCGTAAGTAATCGTAAAATACTTTCTGGGCTCTTAGAAGCATTAGATTTAGTAGAAAAATCAAAGGATATCTTTAACATTATCGACCACGCCGAAAAGGTTACTCCGGAGCAAACTAAGACTTCGTTAGAAGAGCTGGGACTTGAAAAAGATATCGTTAAAAAACTTACAGCGTTTATCGACCTAAATGGCGAAAGATCCGAAGTCATTAAAAGCCTAGGCAACCTAGAAATCTCGAACGAAACCTTTTCTGAGGGAATTTTAGAGCTAGACCAAGTTCTATATCTTTTAGAGTCGGCTGGATTCAAGGAACAAGCGATCGCCGACATGAAAATTGTACGAGGGCTCGATTACTACACTGGCACCGTTTTCGAATTTATCCTACCAGAATACAAAAATATCGGTTCGATTTGCGGTGGTGGACGGTACGAGAACCTCACTAAATACTTTACAGATAAATCTTTTCCTGGCGTTGGGGGCTCTATTGGTCTCACTCGTTTGTTTTATGTACTGAATGAATGTGGGCTCGTTGCCGACAAGACGCACCTTCTAGATTATGCGATTGTGCCAGTATCCGAAAACGAGTTTGATGAAGCAATGATTGTTGCCAGGAAGCTTCGCAATAAAAAATATAGCACCACCATTGTTTTTGCCGGCAAGAATTTGGGGGATAAGCTCACTTATGCGACTAAAGTCTCTAAGAATGGCATCGTAATTGGAGAGGCTGAGATTAATTCCGAGACCCTAAAGTCGAAGAACTTTGAGACTGGTGAAACTAGCGAAATAAACATCAATGCCGAAGCCAATCCAGAAGATTTTTGGGCTGACTAGTGTGATATAATAATCTTATGAAAAAAATAGAAGACATTGTGAGCTTATGTAAGCGGCGCGGTTTTGTTTTTCCGGGTTCGGATATTTTTGGTGGTATGGCTGGAACTTGGGATTTTGGACCGCTCGGCGTGATTTTAAAAAGAAACATTATGAACGAATGGTGGAAGTATTTTGTGGAAGAGCGAGACGACATTTACGGGGTTGATGCAGCGATTTTGATGAACCCTCGTACATGGGTTGCTAGTGGACATACCGAAACTTTTGCCGACCCATTGGTTGAGTGTAAGGAATGTAAATCTAGATTTCGTGCTGATAAAATCGCGGAAGGAATTACCGAATCCGTAACTAGCGAAGAATTTTTGGCTACACATACTAAGTGTCCAGTTTGTGGCAAAGAAAACTGGGGGCCGATTCGCAAATTTAACATGATGTTTTTAACTCATGTTGGTGCGGTTTTGCCGGACGACGACTCTAAGCTAGCCGAAAGCCATGTGGCTTATCTTCGCCCCGAGACAGCACAAGGCATCTTTACAAATTACAAAAATGTTTTGGACACTTTTTATCCGGATTTGCCGTTTGGCTTGGCACAACAAGGCAAAGCTTTTCGCAACGAAATTAGCCCACGCGATTTTATCCTGCGTGACCGCGAGTGTTCGCAAATGGAAGTTGAGTATTTTGTTCGGCCTAGCGAATGGGAGAAACAATTCGAGACAATACGTTTACTCCAACACGATTTTCTCGAAAACCGAATGGGGCTAAATCCGAACGAAATTCATGAATACGAAGTGCCAGAAGAAGATCGTGCTCACTACAGCAAGTGCACCGTTGACTTTATGTTCGATTATCCAAATGGCGAAGAAGAATTAATGGGGCTTGCCTACCGCACTGATTTTGATCTTATGAATATCCAAAGAGAATCCGGCAAATCGATGGAGTACCGTGATAAGGTTACTGGAGAATGCTTTGTTCCTCATATAATTGAGCCGTCAATTGGGGTTGAACGGTTGTTTCTTGCAGTCTTTTCTACGGCTTACACCGAGGATGAACTAAATGGCGAAAAACGTGTAGTTCTCAAATTACCAGAAAACCTTGCCCCATATAAATATTGCGTTTCGCCGCTTCTAAAAAACAAACCTGAACTCATGTCTAAAGCTAAAGAAGTTTATGCTTTGCTTCGCAAAAAATATAAGAATGTGACTTGGGACGATTCTGGGAATATCGGCAAAAGATATCGCAAACAAGACGAAATTGGCACGCCACGATGTGTTGTGATTGATTTTGATACACTAGAAGATAATACCGTAACAATAAGAGACCGAGATACGGCCGAACAAATTAGAAAGCCGATTGAGGAATTATAAAAAATAGCCCCCGAGGGGCTATTTTTTATTTTTCGAATCTTTTGATTGCTTTTTCTATGATGTCTTTTGCTTCTTCTTTACCAAAGAATCCTTTTACTTCTGTAGTACCAGGTTTTTTTAGATCCTTATAGTGGTTAAAGTGAAACTCAATCTGCTTTAAGGTTTGCTCAGGTAAATCTTCTAATGAATTATATGTGTCACCATTGTTGCGATCGTCGGCCGGAACACAAATAATCTTATCATCAACTTCGTCGCTATCTACAAATTTCATAACGCCAAGGATTTTGGCTTTCATCCAGATGCCGGTGGTTAATGGTTGATCGGTAATCATTAGAACATCTAGTTCGTCACCATCCTCGTCTAAGGTTTGCGGAATAAAGCCATAGTTACAAGGTTTTGCGAAGGCCATTGGTTCAACTCGGTCTAGCATGAAGCAAGCGTGCTCGCGATCCCATTCTATCTTATGATTTGAACCGGTAGGAATTTCGATTACTACGTTTAGTTCTCCATTTTGATAATCGCCGGGTGTCAAAACTTTATTAAAATCTGCCATTTTTTCTCCTATTTAGTTATTGTAATTATAACATATTTAGGCCTCGCCCACGATAGAAACGTATTCCGTCATCTTTTTTATTAATTCTTCGGAAAGTTTTACTCGTTTAATTGTTTTTAGGTCGGTACTCGACATTAATCTTAGTAGTTTAATATCATTCGCGCCATATAGGCCTTCTAAGTTATTTGCGAAGGCGTTTTGTCCAACATCCCAATCATAGCGAATGTCCGCAGCGAGCCGTTTCCCATCAGTGTCGCGATATAGATTAATTTCATCGCCGCTAGTTTTTTTAATGTTAAGAATAAACCAGTTTTTTATTAATCTTATATCAGTGTCACTATTTAGCTCACCCAGACATTGATCTACGATTTTATAGTATTCTGGATTGTCAGAATGTTCGGCGAGATAGTTGATCTTTTTTAATATCAATCCAGCTAACTCCATCCTACTGTAGTCTTTTAAGATGTTGCCGTAATATTTTATCATTCTGGAGCTAGTAACTATGGCAAAATCTGATTTTCCCTCGTGCAAATTAAGTTCAATCTTAGAAAACAGCTCTATTCCGCCAGCTAGCTTTGATTTTTCTTTTCTGACTCCTTTTGCAATAGCAACAACCTTGCCTTTAGGGGTTATGAGATTCAAGATACGATCTGCTTCGCCGTAGTTTGTGCGCCTCGTTACGTAGGCTAGGGTTTTGTAGTCTTTAACTGTCATATTCCTCCGCATAAGACAAGATATCGCTTGGAGTCATAGAGTCCTTACTAAGAATTCCGACTACATTATACGAAGATAAATCAGATTCTTTTAAATCCAAAGATGAAACAATAACGATTGGAATTTTGCAAGTATCGGGATAAGAGGCTAGTTCGTTTAATAAGGTAAAGCCATCAGGGCCATCAAGAAGAATATCTAAAAAGATCAGTTTCGGCAATCTATCGTTGGTGGCATCGATCGCGGCGATAGCATTACTATAAATCTTAGATTTAAATCCCTTGCAGGCTCTAGCTATACATCTAGCCATCGCCACATCATCATCAATTATAAAAATCATACAAATAAACTTGCCTGTTTAGAGATTGGTAGCTCTACAAAGATACTCGTGCCGTCACGGTGACGTACAGCCCCCAGTTTTGCGTGCATATATTTTGAAAATTCGGATGCGATGTAGAGACCGAGGCCTGACGAACCCGGGCGCATAGCGATTGATGTTGGCTCTTCTAGATATCCATCTTTGAGTTTGCGCCACACGTCCGTTGGTAAAGCCGGGCCATAATCACGCACCACAATCTTAACGTTCTCCTTATTGTCAGAAACTAGAAGCTTTGCCGTAGTATCATCGCTCGAGTAGTGCATTGCATTCAGCAAGAAATTATAGACTACACTATATAATAAATCGCGGTTTGCAGTTACAAGGCGCGAACGGTTTGAATATCTAACCGATAAACCCTTGCGCTCGCTTTTATATAGACGAGTTAGTTCTTTTGAGGCATCATTACAAACTGCACGAACCGACACTGGTTCCATTACAAATAGGCCGTCCTCTAGACGTCGTACTTTTGCTAGGTCGTTAACTTGTTTAATGGCGCGTTCGGACACCTGGATCATTTCGCTACGAATTTGTTCGTTCTCGGGTTTTAATTCCTCAAGCGAAAAAGCAAGTTGCCGAATTACGGCAAGTGGCGCTTTTAGCTCGTGCGCCGTCACCAAAATACCGTCGACCTCACTTATCATGAATTAATTATATCACTAATTTAGCGCCTAGGCATTGAATGAAATGGTTTGAAGTAAGGTGTTAAAATCCTGCTCAAATAATGTTGTGTCGGTCTGAAAGACGGCGGTTTTATCGCGAATTTTAAAAATTACAATAATGCCATTTAAATCTGTATTTGGGATTGTTCCAGCGTAGCGATTTGCGGAGATGTCGCCTATGGTGACAGCTTGCATAGTTAAGTTAGGATCTTTACGATCTATGAACTTTTGATACTCACTAGCAACGTCGTCGAAACTATCATCCCGGATAGTTAACCTTAATGCATTAACAGTATCTTTTGCTACCGTATTAACCTGGGTTGGATTAAAGAAAGCCTGGTAATCGCCGCCAGTCGCGGCATCAGCCGCTACATAAACGCTCCAGGTTTTTGGGTAATTAAATGTTAATTGACCGTAGTCGACTGGACCAGAAAAAGTTTTATAAGGAAGCTTTTCTCTTTCGGCGAATTCCGCCTCTAGTTGAGCCGCTTGTTCATCTTTGGCTTTTGCCACTGCGACAGCTATTTGTCCATCTACATCGGTGCTAATCTCATTATATTGGAGAAATATCCAGATAAATAGACCGATAAAGGTCATAGCGACAAGCGAGATGATGATAATGATGATTGTTTTAATTAAACCAGAGTTATCCCTATGGAGAGTTGAAGGGCTCTGTGACTGTTTAATCATTGGTCTTCCGACCAACGTGTTAGGTGTGTCGTTTTGCGCTGGTTGATAATTATCCATAGTTAAATTATAGCACAATCGGATTGTTATTTGCTGAAATCCTCAGACAATACTTCGATTTCGTTTTTTAGCTCGTTTAAATCAGATTCGATATCTTTTGCAAGGGCTACTGCCGCCTTATATTTTTTTGCTGCCTCTTCTAATTTAAAATCATCAGAATAAAACCATTCTACTTCGCCGTCTAGTTTATTAATTTTTTGGTTAAGAGTCAATTTTTCACTCATTGTTATTCCTTTCTTCTATTTTTTTAACTTCTGCATCAATTATTTGTTGTAATGTTGTGATTTTTACAACACTGCCTGGCGATATCTTCCCTGCTATTATCGCATACCCTTGGCTTAAAATTGTTTCTGGGTTTAAGGCCTCTAAAAGCTTGGATTTTTGCTCTATACTGTTTTTTATTCTTTCGTATTCCGTTTTAATTCTTTCAAGCGAGCGCCTAATTTTTTCCCGATTCGATTCTAACACCGGGTCTATATATTTCGCCTTAATTAGGCTATTTGCTCGCCTTAACTGGGCTACGTTTTGTTGCCTTGCTAGATTGATTTGCTCAAGAGATTTTTTCATTATCCCTTCGATACTCGACCGACTGTCAGCTAAGGCTCGCTCGATTTCTTGCAGAGTTATTTGGCTAATTCTGCCTACGCTTCTTATGATTTTTCCTTTAATTTCCGCACGGTCGCGGGTTAGCATCTCAGCGGCGTTAGATGGAGTGGATGCACGCACATCGGCCGCCAAATCCGACAATGATTCGTCTACCTCGTGGCCAATACCAGTGATGACTGGAATTTTGCTCGCGGCAATTGCTCGCACTAATGCTTCGTCGTTAAAGCAAGACAGATCGTCTGCACTGCCACCACCTCTTAAGATAGCTATCATTTGAACATTGCCATGTTCGTTAAAATATTGTAGAGCCCTGATGATTTGGTCTGGAGCATCGAGTCCTTGCACTTGGGTGTGAGCTACAAAAACCTTCATTCCGCCCCATCTAGCATTGATTATTTTAACAAAATCAGCATAGCCAGCTGCACCTGTAGATGAGATGACTCCGAGTTTTGTTAGGTCTTCGGGAATTGGACGTTTTTTGGCTTGGTCAAAAATTCCTTCAGCTTCCAGTTTTTTCTTTAACAACTCATAAGCTTTTTTGAGACTGCCCTCACCCACTGGCTTAACTACTGACACAGTAAACGAAAACTTGCCCCATTTGGTAATTTTTGGAACGCCCCTTACTATTACTTTCATACCGTCTTCCAGTGGCATTCTAAGGTCCCAAAGTGGCATAAAGCAGGAAATACTAGATTCTTCGTCTTTTAAGTCAAAGAATACCCATTTTCCTTGGTTGACTTTATAGCTAGCCACTTCGCCAGTAATTAAGACGCTAGAATAGGCGTAGTCGAGAGTTTGATTGACCACACTAATAAATTCAGTCGGAGTAAAGCTGTCGTCTCTAAGAGATTGGTTATTTTTCATTTTGGACTATCTTGTTATTTTTGATGGCAGAGTAATAAGGATAGGAACCTGAGATAATCGTAAATACAAGAGTTATCACGCGCGTCATGACTGTCACAATTGTCGCAGTAGGAAAATCGACTCCTAGCGCAATCATAACGCCAGCCATACCGAGTTCGTACAGCCCATAAGGAACGATTCCATCAAATACCGAACCGATCGCCTCCCCCACCATAATGTACGGCAATAGTTCTGGCCTGCCGAGAGAAATAGCAACAATCCAATACGTCCCAATTTCAAAGAAGCTGTAGATTAGTCCCCAAAGAGCGGGTTTTTTAAGGTATCTTTTATTCTCTTTCGCCGTTTTTACACTTTCATGAATATCTAGAAAATAATCGATAATTTTCTTCTCTTTCATCAAACGCTTTTTATGGTTAAACGTTACAATTTTGATTAGGACGCTTAGTATCTTAGAAATAACTTCGGCGAAGAAGTAAATGCGTTTTTTACTGCTAGCTACAAAAACAACAAACCAAAGGGCGGCAAATACGCCAAGATTCATTAGCAGCGATAATGGAATAATCCATTTTGCTTCACTCGGGATTAAGTTAAAAATGAGTAAGATTATAATAGCGATTAGGGCTTGGAGATAATTAATTACGGTTGTTACAGCATAGCGAAACAGGTACAAAAAACTCGCCTGACCAGCCGTTACATCATATGACGAAAGACGATAAGTCAAAAAAGCCAATCCGCCGATGCCACCGGCCGGTACGGCGTGATTAACAAAGTTAAGCTCGGTAGAAATTCTGAGTATTTCGCCTTTTGTAAACTTGCGAACATTCTGTCTGTTTCTCAAGTAGGAAAAGAATATCTGCCCACAAGCATAATACATGAATAGCTGCTCTGGAATTAGAAAAAGAAGAACAAAGACGTTTGCTTCGCTTAGATGATTAAGCGTATCTAGAATATCTGGCCAATTTTGGTAGATTACATAGCCAACCAAAACAATCGTCAGTATAATCAAAACTGTACGAAAAGAAAAACGAATACGCTTTTTCTTAGTCATAGAGAAATTATACCACAAATTGAGGGTATATTATCTGACTTCAACTCTTACGCGTGGTAAGCTTTTGCCGGAAAAATGAGTCTTTTTGGTTTTTACAAAAGTGACTACGCCGTCTTTAGCTGCATGAATCGTAAAATTGCGTGACATATAGGTGCCAGGGCCTGCAATTTTAGTTGCACCTGTTTGACGAACTAAAACTTCGCCATTTTTTACTTTTTGGCCACCAAAACGCTTGACGCCAAGGCGCTGTCCGGCATTATTGTGTACATTCTTGGCGGTACCGCCAGCTTTTACGTGTGACATTTATTTCTTCCTTAAAATTAATATATCTCTCGCGACAACCTGCTTTTCACGATGATAAAGAAGCCCCTTGCGCGATTTATTGTTTACATTATACCCCAGTTTATCTATTTCGTCAAGAATTTCCAATCTTTTATACGATCCGTCTTTACGCAGCCATGCGGGAGCCGCTAAGACTACTGGCGCGCCAGCCTTTATCTGTTCTGTAAGGTTTTTTAAAAATGCCAGTATAATGCGGCCACATTCTCCTTTTTGTTCTTTTAGTTCTATCTCGCTAGGAATATTCGAGAACGGTTTGCCAAGATATCCTTCGCAAGCCACCGCATCGATCGGCTTTTCCCAATTGTATATAGTCGCATCGCCAACAGAAACTTGGAATATTCCCTGCTTATTTTGCGATTTTTGACTCACCAGCCATTTTAAGTTTTTTTCGCTATACTCGATCATCCTCTCATTAATATCAGTTCCATATGCATGGTAACCCATCAAAATAGCCTCTTGTAAAACTACGCCTGTTCCGCAAAATGGATCGAGCACTATTGCGCCGGGTTTTAATGGGCCACACAGATTAATTAATATTTGCGCTAACTTTGGCGGGAGCATTCCCACTTTAGCATCCCGAGCCGGCCGAGCCTGATCCCGTTTAGCATAGGCATCAATATCTTGTACGCCGATTACCCTGTACCAACCGTCGTCGGTTTTTATTAGTTCTATCTTACGAGTATTTTTTCCACTTAAACCGTTGTAAAGAGATGTTGCAGTAGATAATTCTGCGGCTTTTCCATCTATTACACGCACACTACGGCCATGGCGAACTAGGATTTTCTTTAGTTTTAGCGCCTCATTTATAGCTGTCGCTCTTGAGGCACCTTTCGAGTAATCGCTCACGCCAATTGTTATTTTCCCATCCGGCAGACTTTGTAAATAATCTAGTGGTTTTTGATCTAGTTTAACTGCCAGCTTCTTTGTGCCACCAAGCCGATTAATATCGGTACAGAAATCCGTCATCTCGAGTTCAGCGATTGATATTTCCGGTTGTCTTCCTAAAATTGCAAGATATTTCACACCGATATTATACCATGATAAGTTATTTGAGCTTTTTTAGAATTGCATCATTTAGATTGTTAAAGGTTTTCATGACATTATCTTCATTATTGTCACTATATGTATCGGCTAGTGGATAATCGATATCGTTAAGAATGTCAGACTGCTCATAGTAAAAATCTGAAAAGTCGTTGCTTGCGTCCAAGTAGGCATCATAAATTGATTGATAGTTCGGATTGGAGTAATCTATATTCATAAATTCTTGGCTTGCTTCGTAAAATACATCGTAACGCTCAGATAGCCCCTCGGCGAATGTTTTCAAAGCCTCATCCCCAGATTCAATTAGTATGTTTACGGCTTGCTTGAATTCACTCGGATCTGGCATTGATTTGTAGTCGCCGAAGGTTTTATCTATCTCGACCGCAAACTTATGTACTGCTTCGTAAATCTTGAGCGTATTCTCGAGCTTGTCTTTTGCTGGAGCTTTTTCATCGAATAGTTTTTTGAATTTTTGATACAATTCGTTGATTTCTTGGTCTCTCCCTACGCCGCTTTCTGCCTCAAATTTGGCGACTGCCGCATATAGATTTTCTGCATCTTGCCCGCACTGATTGATAAATTCGGTATATTCATCATTAGTCACAGAGTAATAATTGTCGACATTTCGCCTAACATCGTTACAGGCACTAGAATAGAAGTAGTTAGAAAGCTCATCCGACAGATTTGATGCCGAATCAAACATTATGTTGTAGTCTGGAGTCATTGTTTGAGGGATCAAAATAGCAGCCGCCACTATACCGATTATAGCTACTACCCCAACACCAAGACCGATAAAAAGACCGGCCTTATTATTGGACTCTTTTGTAATAGAATTTGAATCCGAAGCCGCGTTAACCATAGTAACTTCTGGTGTACTTGGTATGGAGGCTGGCGCAGATTCAGGTGTAGATTTAGGCGCAAATTCAGGCGCGGGAGAAACGTTTGCCTTGTTATTATCTGGTTCATTTGGTTCCATTTTATAACTCCTTATTACTTATGTTTTATTTTAACACATATCAAAAATAACGCCAAGCGCAGCGCTTGGCGTTATTGTTAGTTTTTAATAATCAGGAACTTATTTTTGCCTTTTTTGATGATAGCTGTTTGCTTTAATTCTATATCGTCTTTAACTTTTGTTCCATTTATCGTAATGGCACCCTGAGCCAAAAATTCTCGCGCCTTCTTCTTGGATTCGGCAAGGCCATTATCAACAAGTGCATCTATTAGCATTTTACCTTTATTAATTGTCGGCAAATATTTAGCGAATTCTAGAATCTCGTCTTCACTAAACTCAGAGAAATTAGTATCGCGACTAAATAATAATGCTACTAAATTCTCAATCGCTTCGGCATTTTCTTGGCCGTGGACTACTTCCGTTGCAGCACGTGCCAATGCTCGTTGAGCTATGCGTTTTTCGGGAGCTTCTTTATGCCTTGCTAAAATATCTTCAATTGCTTCTTTGTCGTATAGTGTGTAAATTTTAATTAAGTACTCCACGCTTTCGTCTGGCTGATTAAGCCAAAATTGATAGAAGTCAAAGATCGAAGTAAAGTTACCGCCACCATTGTCGTCGCTAGCTAGCCAAATAGCATTTCCTTCGCTTTTTCCAAATTTGCGACCAGTAATTGGATCGATGACGAGTGGTGTACTCCAGACGTCGGCTTTTTTATCTTCTAAGCGTTTGATTAGATGGATACCACTTGTACAGTTACCATACTGATCGGCTCCACAAAGCTGCAAGTCTACACCATACTTACGATAAAGATGCAAAAAATCGTAGCCCTGAATCAAGGTATAAGAAAATTCTGCATAAGAAATGCCCGAGCCGCCTTCGCCAATCCGGTTTTGTACGAATTGACGATCGAGGAGCTGGGTCATCGAAAAAGCTTTTCCGACTTCGCGCAAAAAATCTAGATATCTCATGTCGCGAAACCAATCATAATTGTCTAGCATGGTAACCTTATCAGAGTTTATTATTCTTTGAATCTGGTTTTTGATGCACTCTTTATTGTGTTCCACCTCATCCAAAGACTTTAAGTCACGCTCGCTGTTTTCTTTTGGGTCGCCAATTTGACCAGTAGCGCCGCCAACCAAAAGGTAGGGTTCGTAGCCATGTCGCACAAAACACGCACACATCATTAGTGTGGCCAGATTTCCAATCGTCAACGAATCTGCCGATGGGTCTGCGCCACAATAAAACTTTTTACTTTCCCGCGTGTCTAGGTCCGCTGGGTTTTCGATAGTGGTCTCCGCCATGAAGCCACGATAGATGAGTTCCTCTGATAATTTCATATCAATAATTATAGCATATCTTAATAAGTTTAAAGCTCTATGCCCATGCGGGCTTTATTAGCCCATTCGTCCGCCATCTCGTTTAGCTCGATACCGTCGTGGCCTTTTTCCCAAACTAATTTTACATTGTGCGAGGTGTATAGCTCATATAATTCTTGCACTAAATCTAAATTTTTGATTGGGCCGGTTTTCTTTTTCCAGCCATTAGCCTGCCAGCCGGCCGCCCATTTCGTAAGAACATTTATCCAAAACTCAGAATCTGTATGAATTTCACATCCATCTTCTCCGGCATATTTAATTGCAGCGATTAAGGCCGAGCCTTCCATGCGGATATTGGTGGTGTCCTTATCGCGCCCGAGGGCGACTGGCTTTTTGCCGCCACTCGTAACTTCTATTACCGCAAATCCGCCAGGGCCTGGATTTGGACTTGCGCTTCCGTCGGTCCATAAAGTTTTCATATCAACATTGTAGCATATTATTATTTTGATAACTTATTCAAAGACAGGCAAATCGTCTGGAAATGGATCAAATTCGTCGAAATCATCCGTAAAACCGTCACCATCATTATCTTGATATCCGGCTGAACCATATGGGTTGTAGCCTAAATCTAGCAAAAACCTAGATGGCATGTTGTAGCTTCGACTACCGAATGAGTATCTTGATGCAGCATATGTCATAAACAGTTTTTGCATCGCTCTAGTCATACCTACATAGGCTAGGCGGCGTTCTTCCTCTAGAGAAGATTCATCTTCCGCCCTGCTACTAGGAAAAAGTCCATCTTCCATGCCGACTAAGAATACTACCGGAAATTCCAAACCCTTTGCCGCATGCATCGTCATGAGGGTTACTGAGTTTTTGCCCGAGGTTTCGTCTGCCGAAGACATCAAAGCGGAGTCCGCCAAAAAATCTTCCAGAGTATCGTAGTTTTCGGCGTTTCCGGCCAAAACTTCAAGGTTACGCATGCGCTCTTCGGCACTAGGGGTACCGTCATCAGTTAAAGACTTAAAGTCAAAATACTCGACTGTTTTTTGCACGATTTCGCTTGGGTTTTGGGCTGAGTCGACTTTTTTAAGATAATTAATTAGCCTAAGGAAGCCAGTGCGCGCTTTGCTGGCCGGCAAGACATCCTGAATGTCTGGATTAACTAGAGGGTTAGGCCCTTTAATGGCATTCATGGCATTTATTATTTTATTTAGCGACGCTTCGCCTACTCCACTTAATACATTTTGCACTACCCTACTTAGACTCACCTGATCACGCTGGTTTATGACTAATTTTAGGATCGCTAAAACGTCTTTAACTTCTTTACGATCATAAAATCTTACGCCGCCTACGATTTTGTAGGGAATCTGATAGTTCATAAATGCTTTTTCAAAACTGTAAGACTGCGCATTGGTGCGGTATAAAACTGCAAAGTCTGAAAAATCATCGTATTCGCGTTTTAATAGCATGATTTGTCGTGCCACAAAGTTAGCCTCATCATCTTCGTCTCGCAACGATTCTATATCGACTGGGTCGCCTTTTTCGGCTTCTGTAAACAGAGTTTTATCTGTCCTAACTTTGTTTTTATTGATTATTTTTTGCGAAGCCTCCAAAATATTACCAGATGAGCGATAGTTTTGCTCTAGTTTTATAACTTTAGCTCCTGGAAAATCTTTTTCAAAATTTAGAATGTTTGTAAAATCTGCTCCACGCCACGAATAAATCGATTGCCAATCATCGCCTACTACGCAAATATTTTGGTTTTCATTGACTAGGAGTTTTACTATGTTGTATTGCACATTATTAGTATCCTGATATTCGTCAATCAAGATATGCTCAAAACGTTTTTGCCATTTTTTTCTGATTTCTGGATTATTCTTAAATAGCTCAAGTTCTTTTAATAGTAAGTCATCAAAATCTAGTGCCTGCGCCAGGGCTTTTTCCTTTTCATATTTTTCGAATATTTTAGCAATTTGCTTTTGGTTGGGGTAAATTGCCCTTGCGGCATAATCCTCTGGCCTGTTCCCTTGGTTTTTTTCGTTAGAAATAATTGAATGAACAGATTTAGGCTTTAAATTTTTATTGTCCGATAGTTTTAGGTTTTTTATGACTCTTCGAATTAAGGAGGCCTGATCGTCGGCATCATAAATAGTAAAGTTACGATCTAGGCCAACAGCATCCGCCTCCTCTCGTAGAATTCTTACCGCGATTCCATGAAACGTGCCCATAAAAGGCATGAAACTGCGAGGCGGTTCGGCGGTATCTAAATTTTGCCCGCTACTTAATTTCCATAACCTTTCTCGCATTTCGTTAGCCGCTTTATTAGTGAAAGTAACAGCCAAAATACGTGATGGCGCGGTACCGTGCGCGATTAGGTTAGCAATGCGATGGGTTAATGTTTTAGTTTTACCGGAGCCCGCACCTGCAAGAATCAGCACCGGGCCAGTTAATGTCTCTACTGCTTCTTTTTGTCTCGGATTAAGACCCTCCAATATTTTGTCCATTGTTTTATTATAGCAAAGAACTAGTAGTTTGATAGCGAATTATATTCCGATTAGTGGCTCTATGTCGGCGCCTAATTGGCGAAGTCTTGCGGCAAAGTCCTGATAGCCTCGATTGATTGGATAGATATTTCTAAGAATTGATGTGCCTGGCGCAGCTAGCATCCCAATTAGAATGACAACCGCGGGGCGTAAGGCCTGTGGCGCTACTAGTTCCGTGGGGCGCCAATTTGTTGGACCCTCAATATACACTCGATGCGCATCAAGAAGATCGACCTTCACGTTTAGATTTGCGAGTTCTGTAATATAGACTGCGCGATTCTCAAATACCCAATCGTGAATTAAAGTTCGGCCTTCGGCTACAGCGGCGATTACAGAGAAAAATGGCAAATTGTCAATATTTAACCCCGGAAATGGCATTGGGTGGACTTTATCAATCGGTGCTACAAGGCGGGATTTTTCAATCGTAAGATCCACTAGTCTTGTGCGCTCGTTGGCTGACAAATATTCTTCGGATTTTTCGAATTTTGCATGCATGTTTTTTAAGATTTCTAGCTCAAGCTCCAAAAATTCGATTGGGGCTCGTCGTAAGGTAATTTCTGAATTTGTAACTAGAGCGGCCGCAATAAAGCTCATCGCCTCAATTGGATCTTCGGAAATCGAATATTCTACATCGTAATTAAATCTAGATCGTCCTTTTATAACCAACCTCGTGGTTCCGATTCCAGAGATTTTAACGCCCAGTTTTTCCAGAAAGAAGCAAACATCCTGCACCATATAATTTGGTGAAGCGCCAACAATTGTGGTTTTGCCGGGAAACATTGCAGCGGCCATCAAAACATTTTCCGTAACAGTATCGCCACGCTCAGTTAGTACGATATAACGATCGGATTTATCGTGCAAAATCTCTTGATCGACTTCCACCTCGTAAAAACCACAATTAGTCTCGGCATCGACTTTAAGGCCAAAGCTTTCTAGCGCCTTTAAGTGTGGCTCAACCGTGCGGACACCAAGTGAACAGCCGCCCGCATAAGGGATTCGGAATTTATCTAGGCGATGCAAAAGTGGACCTAAAAACATGATGATGGTGCGGGTTTTTCGTGCCGCCTCAATATCCATCTCATCGATTTTTAATTCGCGTGGTGATATAATCTCTAAGTCTTTTCGGTGGTTTTGCCAATGACATTTTACCCCAATAGACTCTAATACTTCAATGATTCTAAATACTTCCTCAATCCTAGCAACGTTATGTAGAACCGTTCGTCCCTCGTTTAAGAGCGAAGCACAAAGCAAGCCAACGGCAGCATTTTTAGACGTATTAATTGTGATTTCGCCCGATAATTCCCTACCCCCATTAATACGGAAACTTTGAGAGACAGAGTCGTTAACAGAGAGAATTTGGTTACCAAGTGCTCTGGAAAGCTTGTTAACCATTGAGAGAGAGATATTTTGCCCGCCCTTCTCGATCCGGTGGATTGCCGACTGAGAGGAGCCTACTGCCTTGGCTAAATCATCCTGAGTCCAACCTTTTTTAAGCCTTAATCGTTCAATAGTTTTACCAATCAATTGTTGGTATCTGTCGTTTTTCTTCATGGAATGATTATATCACATAATGAATAATCTATGAATATGCTATAATGATTTTATGAAAAAACTTAGTGATTTAGATTTTAAAGGCAAAAACGTTTTAGTAAGAGTAGACTATAATGTTCCGATTAAAGACGGCGTGATTACCGACGACCTAAGAATCCGTTCGAGCCTACCGACTATTAATTATTTGCTGGAACATGGAGCAAATCGCGTTATCCTCATATCCCACCTTGGTCGGCCAGAGGGCAAGGTAAATTCCGAGTATAGCATGAAGCCCGTTTTTGATGCGCTTTCGAAGATGTTATCAGGCGTTAAGACTGGTTTTTATCCATTGCCCGACAAGGATTTAGATTTCAAAATTCCAGAAGAAGTCAAAGTTGCGCTCCTAGAAAACCTGCGTTTTAATCCTGGCGAGGAGGAAAACTCAGATGAATTTGCTAAGGCTGTCGCTAAGGCTACTCGTGCAGACATGTTTGTGCAGGATGGTTTTGCGGTGCTTCACCGTGCGCACGCTTCTACGGATGCAATTACAAGGCTACTGCCGTCATGCGCTGGTTTACTGGTCGAAAAAGAGATAACAAACCTTTCCGGCGTTTTAAAAAATCCAACGCATCCAGCTCTTCTGATTGTGGGCGGTGCCAAAGTATCCGATAAAGCGCCACTAATTGAGGGTATGTCAAAAAAGTTTGACCGCATTGCGGTTGGTGGGAAAATTGCTGCCGATGGATATAAAAACGACGACAAAAAAGTGTACGTAGCCGATGACTTTGACGAAAATTCTGCCGGTGAGAAACTAGACATCGGACCAATTTCAACCACTAAATTTACCGACTTAATCATCGATTCTAAAACTATAATTTGGAACGGATTGCTGGGGTATGCTGAAGATCCGGCTTACGCCACTGCTTCTACGATTGTCGCCGAAGTGATGGGCGAAAAAAAGGATGCAACAACTATTGTTTGCGGAGGTGATACGACTGGATTCGTTGAAAATTTAGTAAAAATTCATCCCAATTTAAGCTATTCTCTAATCTCAACCGGTGGTGGCGCTACCCTAGAATACTTACTTGGCAAAGAATTGCCAGGAATTAAGGCCCTAGATAATTAGGTTTTATGGTTAGACGTATCTAACTTTAATAGTATTTGTGCCGGCTTTGTCGCGATCACCAGAGACTATAACGACTAATAAATCTTTTTCGCCGCGTGAACTCTTGACGCGTTTATCTCGTTTTAACTCTTCTGCTAGCTCGTAGCCATAGTTTTCTGAGTAGGATCTGCAATAAGCTGAATTGCCATAGATTAGCGCAAGCTGGTTTGCGACTCTTTGGTTGGAGGCGGCGGTTACGATTGGTACATTGGGGCGACTGGCTGCCATCGTGGTGGCGGTTATACCGGAAGCGGTTTGACACACAATAATATCCGCTTCAATTTGTTCAGCAAGCCTTGCTGCAGTATATGATATTGCATCGTAAACCTTCGACTTTCCACCTTCCGGCTTTTGAGAAATCGTAGCAACTCTTGAATGGTTTTGAGTATAAGAGATGACTTTGCTCATTTCTTTGATTGTCTCCACTGGATAGTGACCAACCGCGGTTTCATCGGATAACATTACGGCATCTGTACCTTGGGCAACAGCGGTGGAGACGTCAGAAACCTCAGCCCTAGTGGGTGTGGGGTTGTCTACCATAGAACTAAACATTTGCGTAGCCACGATACAGAGCTTAGCATGAGCGCGACAAAGCGCAACCAATTTACGCTGCACGATTGGCACAACTTCTGCTCCAGCTTCAACGGCCATATCTCCACGGGCTACCATTACACCATCAGCGGCCTTAACGATTTCTTCTAGTTTTTCATCGCTTTCAATCGCTTTTTTGGTTTCGATTTTTGCGATCACCTTAGCGGTAGAGCCATGTGATAATAGAATTTGTTTTAACTTCTCAATATCGCCCGCCGACTGTACAAATGACAAGGAGACATAATCAAAATCACAATTTGCGCCATATTCGATGTCTGCCATATCTTTAGGTGTTAAGATGTCGCCACCAAAGTCTGTGTCGGGTAGATTGATGCCTTTTTTAGACATGACATAACCGTCGTTTTTTATTTTGACTTTGACTGCAGTACTAGAAACGATTTCTGTGACTTCGGAAATAATTTTGCCATCAAACATATAGAGAGATTCGCCGATTTTAACTTTTTCGGCAATGTTGTATTGAATAGGAAGAGTTAAGCCGCCGTCGTGCTCTATCTCTTTTGATTCCAAAATTACTTCGTCACCCTTTTTTAAGTCTAGGTGATTATCCTTGATGTCTCCCAGGCGAATCTTGGGGCCCTGCAAATCTTGCAGAATAGCCACAGTGCGACCTTTTTTCTCCGCCGCCGCCCTAATCCATTTGATTTGTTGGTCGCGCTCGGCGTTTGAACCATGAGAGCAGTTCATGCGGCAGCCGTTAACTCCGGCCATAATAATCTTTTCAATCATTTCGGCAGAATTAGTGGCTGGACCAATCGTGGCCAGTATTTTCGTTCGCTTAAAAAACCTATTCATGAGTACTATTTTACTACAAAAAAAACTTTTGTGGTAAGATATTGATATGACAAATAGTAAAAACCATAAACAAAATAGTGTCAGAAAAAAAGCGCCGCTTTCTGGCACGCAAAAAACTATAATAATCGTAATAATTCTAGCAATACTGGTTACGATTGTTGCGGTAATAATTTCTTTTTTCTTAAAACCCGAATCACTAACTAAGGCAAGGATCGAGGGCCTAGCAGCGGATTACTACGAAAATTATGTGTACGAAAACCTAATTAATTCCGATCAATTTGATGGAGATTTAAACAGCACAATGAACCGATATAAGGAGACTGGGTTCACCCCAATCACGTTGCGGCAGCTGATTTTGCATGATCAAGAAAAGACTAATGGGATTTCTGATTCGCTTCGCGAGTTCTGCGATATTGAGCGCACGACGATTAGATTTTTCCCGGAATCCCCATTTTCGCGCAAGGATTATAGGATAGATTATAATTACGTTTGTAATTTCTGAGGTTTTTTGGTATAATAACCTCACGGCCTCATAGTATAACGGTTAGTACAACGGGTTTTCATCCCGTCAATCCGAGTTCGACTCTCGGTGAGGTCACCAAGATATAAAAGAAGCCCTTTAGGGCTTATTTTAATATCTTTGTGTCCTGTGCGAGAGGCAAACAAAGTTCGCTCGTGGTAGGAACCGAATAAAATCCGGAATTCATTCTGGATTTTTTGAGGTGACGCCCCACGAATTGTTTTGCGTTTTGCGCAAAACAAACTCTGCCGAGATTGCCAATATAAAAAATCCCTTGAACTTAATTTTCATATTGCCTATTGACATTTTTGATAATTCGTGCTATAATATTGTTGACTTAGTACTTTAAACTCTAGTTGAAAGGAGGCCGCCATGGCCACCAAGTCCATCGACTATATCCTCATCAACGACCGTCCCCACGGATGCAAGTTACTGTTTAGGTACAGCGGTAGCGGTACGTGGAGTCGCTACGTCACGACTATCGAACACTTCGACGACACGGTAGAGGAGTCCACCTCCATCTCGACCTGCTCGGCCGAGGACATCATCGTCGAGCTTCTTTTCGATATGGGAAAGGAGGGCATCCTGATCTCTGTCGGAAAGGGGCATAGCACCCCCATCTTCACACAGGGTGGATGGGTACCGCCCGCCGATCTTTACAGCGATGGCAAGACCAATGTCAATGTACTTGCCATGCTCGTCGGAAAGGAGGATCTCAAGATCGGGTAACAACTAGAGAAACTTCCGAGGTACACGCCAATACGTCTCACCTCGGGATTACCTCGAGGTTGGTTCGCACCATCTGGCGCCCATACCTCGGGGTTTTTCTTTTATGCAATAATAGTAGAACCTTTCTTCTATCTTGCCCCCCAGAATCACTAATAAAAAATAGGCCATTCGGGTCTTATTCTTGTTTTAAACCATAATACTCCAAACTCTTTTTCCGTCTTCGTCACGTAGTACCATATCGTGATTTCTACTCACTGCGAAAATTATTTCCTCAAACCAATCCCTATATGATTCCGACCATCCTTCATGGTTTTTTATTGGCTCGCATCCACATTTCTCTGTAAACTCGCCATCGGCATATTTAACAAAGTGATGACCACCGCCACCGTTCTCATGTCGATATAATACTAAGTATTCATCTGGGACTAGTTCTTCCCAATCATATTCCCTCACAAATGGAAATTTTCTTAAGATATTATCCTTTGAATCTTCTAGGCTATTGGTATTAGAAAAACCGCACAAGCTGCTTCTAAAGCATATCCTCCACAATTCGTTTCCATGTTGAAAGCCTTGAGAATATATTCTTTAATATCTTCGTCTGAAACCCCCATCTTGAAATTCCATAAATCTTTAAGATGCCACGACCCAGGACTAAATTCTTTTTCCATACTTGGTAAAACTAAGTTAAGCATTAGATTTTTTTCGAAAATAGGTTTTTCTGCATATTCAGCTTTTATTGTTTCGGCTACCCGATTGCTTCCCTGACTTTTTCTACGAATGCTTCAAAATCTTCTTCTTTTTCTGTATTTTGGTTTCTTTCTCCAAAAGTACCTCGGCTATTCATAAGCTTTATTATACCATGCCTAGATTTAACTAATCAGTTTCAAAAACTCATCCTCATCAATGGTTTTAATTCCAAGTTTATCGGCTTTTGTTATTTTTGATTTGCCAGGTTTTTCGCCAACAATTAAAGCCGTGGTGTTTTTTGTTACTGACGATGTAACCGTAGCCCCGAGCTCGCGTAGTTTGTCTTCTGCCTCTTCGCGACCCATGCTAGACAAAGCACCAGTTACAATATAAGATTTACCAATTAGTGGTAAATTATCTGCTCTTTCTTCTAAAGGCGAAATGCCTAATTCTTTTAAGTCGTCTAGTAGTTTTAGGTTGTCTTCGTCGCTAAACCATGCCAAAATTGACTCTGCTACCACCTCGCCAATGTCAGGAATTTTAAGCAAGTCATCTTCCGAGACATTAACCAAACTATCTAATGTTTTAAACTCTCGTGCTAAACTAGTTGCGGTTTGCGCACCTACGTGCCTGATGCCTAATGCCGTAATAAACTTTGCGAGTGTGGGAGTTTTAGATTTACGAATCGCTTCAACTAAATTCTTGGCCGAGAGTTTGCCAAATCTTTCTAACTTTACCACTTCTCCCTCTTTTAAGCGATATAAATCCGCAATTGACTTAACGAGCCCAGCATCCACCAAAGCTACTACATTTTTTTCGCCTAACCCCTCAATATTTAAAGCAGGTTTACTGGCGTAGTATTCAATTGCGCGTTTTAAGATAAAATCACTAGATTCGCCCTTTACCCGATAAACCACCTCTCCCGCAGGGCGTTCAAATTCTAAATCTGGATATTGATGCTTTAGAGCCTCCTTGTAATTAAAGGCTACGGTGCCTTCCGGCCTTAAACTAATTAAAACTTCTTTAACCTGCGGAATGATATCGCCTGCTTTATAAATAATCACCGTATCGCCAATCCTTACATCCAATCTTGCGATTTCGTCAGCATTATGTAGAGATGCATGCCTTACGGTGGTGCCGGCTACGGAGACTGGATCTAGAATAGCTACTGGCGTTGCAGCCCCTGTGCGACCAATAGAAATTACAATATCGCGCACTACGGTAGTTGATTCTTCGGCTGGGAATTTAAAAGCTACTGCGCCACGCGGAGTTTTGCCTACGATTCCGAGCGAATCATAAACTGCTCGGTCATTAATCTTAATTACCATCCCATCTGTGTTAAATGGTAAGCCTTTGCGATATTCGTCTAAATCGTTAATGTATTTAAATAGCTTGTTTTTTTCGCTAGCCTTAAAAACTTTATCCTCACCAGATGTCTGAAAGCCTAAAGCCCGTAAAACTTCATACGCATCGTGCCAAGTCGCGGAATCTGGCGTAACTAAATCATAGGCGATAAATCTAAGTGGACGACTGGCTGCAACTTTAGGGTCTAGCTGGCGAATTGAGCCTGCGGCTAAATTGCGCGGATTAGCAAATTCGGGCTCACCATTTTTACGTTGGATTTCGTTTAAACGTTCAAAATCCTTTTTAAAAATGACAATCTCGCCTCGGATTTCTATTTCGGAAGGAATACCCTCCTTTGAGGGGATTTCGGAGCCCGGCAGGGCGAGAGTTAGCGCGCTCGCCCCGTGGCGATGGGCGCGAGCGACGCAACCCGAAAAGGATGGGTGTTCTTCTGAAATAGAAATCTTGAGGGGTACATTTTCGATTGTTTTAACATTTAATGTAACATCTTCGCCGATTAGTCCATCTCCGCGCGTGACTGCCTTAGTAAAAATACCATTGTGATATTTTAAAGAACACGCCAAACCGTCCATTTTAATATCCGTAAAGAACTCTTTAATAGTGCCACCCGGAATTAGTTTTTCGTCTCTAGAAATCCATTCTCTTACTTCTTGTTCAGAAAAAACATCGGCTAGGCTAATCATTCGCTTTTCGTGTCTAACTTTTGAAAATTTATCCAGTGGTTTACCGGCTACGCGTTGAGTAGGCGAATCTGGAGTAATGAGTTCTGGAAATTCTTCTTCGAACAGAGTTAATTCGTGCTTCAATGAATCTGCTGCGGCTTCGCTCATAATAGATTCGTCTAACACGTGGTAATGATAACGATAGTCATTAATCAACTCACGCAACTTTTCGATGCGTTTTTTTGCATCCTCTTTTCTCATATTATCATTTTAGCATATTTTCTGCGTCGAGCATCCATCTGTAATACAAATAAAGATAGGCGGTAGTATAAATAAAACACGCACAAAAAACGGTTGTTTGGGCTATTGCGAGCGCCAAGATTGGCACATTAATGATTTTTAATGGCAAGATGAATATCGCCCATGCTAAAGCTACAACTAACCCAAGCGCAATAAGTCTTGAGATAAATTTTATTCTTTGACCAATCATTAAATCTGAAGCATTTTTAAGCGCCTTTAAGGGATAGAGGCCAGGAGCCGAAACCGCCACTAATGCTATTATTGAACTAGACAACATATAGCCAGATAACAAAATCATTAGCATTGCAAAAACAAAGAATAGTAGCGCGTAAAACGGCATAGTAAGAAAATTAGTTTCTACGGCCGCCGAATAGGCTACAATTAAAACCACTACCGGTAAGCACTGAACCGCAATTATAGCAAAAACAACAAATGACGAGAGAAGCGGAGTCATTGAATTATACAAGGCGTCTCTAAATGTAAACTTATGTTTTAACATAATATGCCTTAGAGAAAAGATGGTTGAGAGCCAGATAATCATTGCGATTAAGACCGTAAAAACACCCGTAGAAACCTGATCAATGACACCATCAAGGCCTACCGTAGCGGCACTAAGAATCACCACTGTAATAAGAAGCGGAAGAAAAACTCGGTAGTTTTTGATAATTATTTTGAATGATTTTGCAATGTGCTCCGGGATTCCTGGCACAGAAATGTCACGATAATAATCTTCGCGGTAAGATCGTTTGAAGGAACGCCCCGGACGATCCTTCTTAGAACGTTTTTTTGCCATGCTCTAGTCTTTCAATGCGTTTTTCGATTGGCGGATGCGAAGAGAAAAGATTACTAAAGAAGCCTTTTTTGAGTGGATTATTAATATACATAGCCTCCGAAGAAATGTTTTGACTATGCATTGGTTGACTGTGTGATTGAAGCTTTTTTAAGGCGGCAATCATGCCTTCGGGGTATCTTGTAATATTAACAGCTGAGGCATCTGCTAGGTATTCTCGCTGGCGACTAACTGCCATCTGCGCAAGGCTAGCTAGTATCGGAGATAAGAATGCCGCTATTAAAACGAGTACGTAACCCACCGGGCTCCCTTCGTTTTCGCGTCTACGATCGCCGTAGAACATCATTCTAAAGGCAAGATCCGAGATAAGCCCAATCACGCAGGTGAGGCCAAATACAATCATCGAAACACGAATATCATAGTTTTTGACGTGGGACATTTCGTGCGCCATCACGGCCGTTAATTCTTTGTTATCCATGATATCTAAAAGCCCAGTAGTTGCCGCTACAATAGCGTGCTTTGGATCTCGGCCAGTGGCGAAGGCGTTTGGGGCTTTATCGTTTACAATGCAGACTTTTGGCATCGGAAGGCCCGTAGTAATCGATAAATTTTCGACAATATTGTAAAAACGTGGATTATCCTTTTTGGTTATCTCTTTTGCGCCCGTCATCGCCATTGTAATTGATCCGGCAAAATAATACTGAAAAACTGCATACAAAATAGCTACAATTAATGTCCATACGGCAATTTTCCAATCGCCGTATACCCAGGCAAAAATCCCGGCAATTGCACCTATCATCGCCACAAAGGCGAGGATAAGATAAATTGTTTTACGCTTGTTTTCGGCGATTTGCTTGTACATTTTAGAATTTTACTTCTGGGGCATTTTCAATTTTGGCCTTCTCGGCTTCACTCACCTCGAAGTAATCACGCTTTTTGAAATGGCCAATGAGATTATTGATAATATTGGTTGGGAAAGTCTTAATTTTAGTATTTAATTCTTTAGCGCCAGCATTGTAAAATCTACGAGATGCCTGGATTTTATCTTCAACGTCTTGAAGTTGGGTTTGGAGTTGCTTAAAGTTCTCATTTGCCTTTAATTCTGGATAGGCTTCCGCGATGGCAAAGATGCGACCAAGAGCACCCTGCATTGCTTCTTCTGCTTCGGCAGCCTGCTTGACGGTTTTGGCACCCATTGCAGCCGTTCGGGCTTCGGTTACCATTTGGAAGGTTTCTTTTTCGTGTTTGGCGTAGCCTTTAACGGTTTCAACTACGTTTGGAATTAAATCGGCACGATATTTAAGCTGAACAGTAATATCTGACCAGGCTTCGTTTACGCGCTCGTCTAGATTTACTAAGCTATTATATGTTCCAGCGATAATCCCGCCGATCACAACAATAATCGCTACAATTACAAGTACTATTATTAACCACGTAGGCATTTTTATCTCCTTTAATTATATATAAACATTATAGCATAGTTTTTTGTGCATAAAATTAAAAATTGTGCTATAATGAGGACATCGTGCGAATGTAGCTCAGTTGTTTAGAGCGCTTCCTTGCCAAGGAAGAGGTCGAGAGTTAGAGTCTCTTCATTCGCACCATTTTCGTTTCAAAAAACGTATTGAGCTGGAACTCTCGGGCTTCGCCAACGAGAGTTAGAGTCTCTTCATTCGCACCATGCGTATTTGGCTCCAGTTAGCCTTTTTTTGTTGGCAAACTCTCGTTCTAGTGAAGCGAGAGTTAGAGTCTCTTCATTCGCATATTTTTTTATGCAATAAATATCGTAGCTATCTTTTCCACAGTAATAAACCTCGCAAATAGACATAATCATTTTATGGTATAATTAATTTATGGATAACGATAAAAGTCCCTCAAACGAAGCCAAGCTCGATGCTTCATCTGAACCGCAAATATCAGAAACAAAAGAAACGCCGAGTAAACAAAACCAACAAGTAGAGGCCGTAGAGGCACCCATCACAGAAGACAAAACTGAACCCATGACAGAAGATCAACTAGCTGCTGCTTTTCTAGGCACAGCAGAAAAAAAGGGCGAACAATCTATGGCGCAAAAGAAGGATAGCATATCGGAGCCAATTGAAAACAAATCCGAACAAGCAAAAAAATCCGAAAAAGTTGCAGAAGTTAAAGAAAACGACAACATGCCAACAGAAGAGGAAGTAGCTGCCGCTTTTGTAGACCCAAAGCCGAAGACAGAAGAAAAGCATACAGAAGCACAGGAGGAATCTGGCGGAGATAGCGAAGATAACATAGCCTCCGGTGCGTCTAAATCCCATAAAGGCCTTATCGCCGCTATTGCCTGTTCCGTGGTCATTGTTGCTGGAATTGCTACGGCAATTATGCTGAATTCAAATCAAAAACAAGAAGCCGAGCCGGTTGTCGCTATTAATGATTTAACAGATGAGCAAAAAGAAAAGCTTGGAGTTGAACCGACCAAAGAGGAAAATGTAGATTCTTCCGAAATTGAAGATAAAGACAATTATTCTGACGAATATAAAAAGTATCTCGAACTTTCCGATGAGGAAAAAGCTGAGCTTGAGGTTATTCCAAGGAAAGAAGAAATACCAGATGAAAAGATTGACGAAATCAAAGAAGATACCGATGAAAAAGTTATTGCGGCTTTACCTGAGAGGTTTGATCTTCGCGATGTAATAGATATCACTGTTGGTAATCAGGGTGGCTATGGGCTTTGTTGGGATTATGCCTCAAGTACAGCATTGGAAACTCATCTCAAACTTCGCGGAATAGATTATAATCCATCCGAATTACAAATCGACTTCTTATCTTCTAACTTAATGTACGGTGGTCGTAATTTGCATGATGGTGGCACATTCCAATATTTTGCCGATATGGCTTCATCCATCGGCACGATATCTGAAGATGCCTTCTCGAGCTTAAGTATCGATCCGAACGCATGGTATGGCGGCACTAGCAATAATCTTGACTATTTTAAACTTGCCAAAAACGATAGCCCACTCTATATTACAAAAACAGTTGATTTTCCATCAATTTACAAATCTGAAGGCGAAGTATCCGATAAAACAGAAGAGGAACTTAAAGAATATCGTGATTTAGTTAAAGCCCATATCATGACAAATGGCTCTCTTTATACGGCCGTCGCTGGGCCTTGGGGGTTTGATGTGCCACGGTACTGTGAAAACAGTGGTGCTGGTTGTTACATGAATCATGCTATGGCAATTATTGGCTGGGACGACAATTATCCAAAAGAAAACTTTGCTAAAGTCGACAGTAATGGCAACCGCATCGAGGGTACACCAAAGCATGATGGTGCTTACATAATTTTAAATTCCTGGGGTAAAGAATGGGATGGCTCTGGCGCGCAAGATGGCGTTTTCTACATTTCGTACGATGAATACAATGTAGAATCTCAACTATCTGGCGTTGTTTCGACTTCGTTTGACAACACGAAAAAGATTGATTCCATTGCGTCTAAAGCAACGAAGGATTTAATAAAAGAGAAACTTAGTTTTTATATCTTTGAAGAAGATGATGGAGAATATATATCGGACTACGCATTAGACCGCGTTTCATATTTGGATTTATCGTCTCGCGGTTTAACGGACTATGACCTCAAAGGTATCACTGAAACCTTTTCAAACATTTCGTCGTTAACAATTACTGACAATAATATTTCGGATTTGTCGACACTCGCTAACTTAAAGAATCTCTACGGAGTTTATTTCTCGAAAAATAACGTTGAGGACATTTCGGTTCTTTGTGCTATGGATAAAGTAAACGGTCTCGACTTGAGTTATAATAGAATTACTGATGTTAGTTGTTTAGAAGGTAAACTCGGCGATTATGCATATCTCGATATTTCCGGCAATAAGGGGATTACTGGCTTTGACAAACTAACTACACTCCATAGTTTAACCGCAAATGATATAGGGCTTGAAGACCTCGAATCATTAAGCGGTCTTAATAAGCTTACATCGCTTTCAGTTCGTGATAATAATATCAAGAGCCTAACAGGACTCAATACGGACGAAGATGCATTATATAATCTCG
Source organism: Candidatus Saccharimonadota bacterium (assembly GCA_016286785.1). GTDB lineage: Bacteria > Patescibacteriota > Saccharimonadia > Saccharimonadales > Saccharimonadaceae > Nanosyncoccus. The sequence continues at coordinate 16,438 of JAEEUB010000002.1, read as the reverse complement.
ATTTATCTGGCAATAAAGAGTTAACAGATCTCACATTTAATAAACCAGTGTATCACCTCTCGATAAAAGATGCTAATTTGACAGACATTTCAATATTAAATAACATCGAAGCTAGTGGAGTATTTGCCAGTGGCAACAACTTCGGCGATTTATCCAGTTTCAATAATGACAAAATAGTACAACTGGATCTTTCTGAAAACAAAAACCTTTCTAATTTGTCGGCGCTAGCTACGGTTGAAAATCTCAATCTTTCGGATTGCGGCATAACTTCGTTAACAGAAATTAATAATATAGACGGAATTAAAGTATTAACTTTGAACGATAATGAAATATCGTCTCTTGATGGTGCGGAAAATCTTTCAAAAATTACCACCCTCAGCATTAGCAATAACAAACTCACATCTCTTAATGGCCTAGAAAAACTCGAAAATCTACAGAGTTTCAATGTAGCGAATAATCAAATTTCATCACTAGATGGAGTAGCAAAACTAGCAAAGCTCACTACGTTTTCAGCTGACAATAACAATATCTCCGATGCGAATGCTTTAACTGATTTAGAAAACCTATACTTCGTATCATTGAGTAATAACAAGCTTACATCAGTTCCAAACTTTATAGCTCAAGCGGATGTTTATCTAGCATTTGAGAATAATCCTATCGAGAATGCTGTAATTCCAAAAGCGGTTGCGACAATTAACTTAAAAGATTGCGGCGTCAAAACAATAGATTATTCATCAGTAGAAAAACTAACAAACATAACCCTCGTAGGTAATCCTGATTGGAACGAATACCGCAACTTAATTTCCAAATCAATACTTGGACAACAAAACCTAGGCCGTTCAAATCCTTACTTTAGCGTTTCGACCGATTATAACTTCTCGAAAAAAGAGTTAAACGATCTTGATGGAATCCCAGGATTATATGGTAGCGCAAATTGGTATATGAGTCTTGAGAAATACATGAGTGAGTTAGAAAAATCTTCTGATGGGACTGTTAATTTAGAAAAGTATCCTAGCGAAAGAACGATGTTTATGCTCCTATTGAAGTCCGGTACAAGCTTGAACGGTTTTACTGTGGATAAGGCTGCCACAAAACTCACACTAGAAGATAAGACAATAGATTCGTTATCATTAGAACAATGGATAAGAATTAATAATAACACACACATGTCAACCAATAAAATAATATTTAATTTCAAACAAAGCCAATAGATCAATGAGCATCCGCTAAGATGTAACGAATACTTTTTGCCTTTCTGATAAAAATAGAGAGCTAGATCGCAACTTGATTTTGCACTTGCCACCTGATATAATCACCGTGTAGTGCATCTTTCCAACGATTGAGTTCTTTACTTAGCTCATCAAAATCGCACGATTCAATTGAGTTAGAAAAATATAAATTTGGAGATATTAGGTGCACCATTTTTTAATATTTAACCATGATACATTTTCAAGAATTTAACCTCAAAGACGGTCAAGATAGGCTTGATTTTTTAATGAAAGCAGATCTTAGTGCTCGTGGATTTAATATTATCGGCATGTTTGACAATATTAAAACTGTTGAAAAAATGCGCGCAAAAATTAGAGAAATAAATGGACTAGCCGCTCATGACCCTTGTGCGTGTAAATATTATTGGATCTTAAACGACGACATAATTGTTGGCGTGATTACGCTGCGGCCGACCCTTAATGGTTTTTGGTTGCATAATGCGGGGCATATTGGCATTGCTATTGATGCTCCATACAGATGCAAAAAGTATGGTACAGCAGCACTAAAAAAGATGTGCGAGCTAGCTAATAATGAGTTTGGCATTAAAGATATAATCAGCGTAGCATTAGTTGATAATACTGCTAGCCGCACTATGATAGAAAAGGCCGGCGGCCAATACTGGGATACGGTCACCGCCGCCGATGGCGAAGAGATGGCAAGATATTGGATTAAGACAAAATAATCATTGCCGTTGTTCACAAAATAGTATTGCCTTTGAACGCTTCCCTATATGCTTTATGGTATAATAACCATAAGCATGGAAATGATTTTACAAGTAATTATACTGGCTGTTGGATTTATTTTTTTGATAAAAGGTGCTGGGTGGCTGATTTCTGGAGCTTCGGCGATCGCTTCCCATTTTAGGGTCTCTAAACAGCTGATTGGGCTAACTATTGTAGCCATCGGTACCGGTATGCCAGAACTCGCCGTATCGATTGCGGCCCTTGCGAGCGGCAATAACGATATGCTACTAGGTAACATTGTAGGAAGTAACATCATTAACATTTTGCTACTGATTGGAATTGCAGCAATTATTAAGCCTATCAGAATCAAAAAAACAACCATTAGCAAAGAGTTGCCGCTTCTGCTACTCATTTCTACAGCGCTAGTAGTGTTGTTTTTGGATCTTGATATTTCTGGTGCCGCAGCAAATGATTTTTCTCGTAGCGATGCCATCGTTTGTATTCTTTTCTTTGCAATTTTTATTTACTATATAGTTCAAACTACTCGCAAAAATCGAAAAATCAACAAGGAGGTGACCGAGCCGAAATACAAGCTACCGCTAGCTTTTTGTCTTTTGATTGTTGGGGTTGTAGGTGTAATTGCTGGCAGCCAGTTGGTAGTTAATTCGGCGTCGTTCATTGCATCTTCTCTCGGTATTTCGGAGCGCGTAATCTCACTAACTATCATTGCAATTGGAACATCTCTACCAGAGCTGGTTACTACCGTTACTGCCGCTAGGCGTGGCGAAAACGACCTACTAGTTGGTAACATTGTTGGTAGTAATATTTTTAATATTTGCGTGGTGCTTGGGCTTCCGGTTGCCATTTTTGGCACTATCACGCCGCAAAACTTTGAGCTAATTGATATTGTAATGCTGATTGGTTCGTCAGCAATTCTTTGGATTGTTACTGCCACTAGCAAAAGAATAAGCCGCACCGAAGGTGCTTTGATGCTAGTGATTTTTACGCTTTATTATAGCTACATAGTTTACGGAGCGCTAATATGACATGGATTATTCTGGTAATCTTTGCCACCGTCCTGGATGCTTTAAGAATTTTTGCAGATAACTACGTTTCTGATGTTTATTTTAAGAAACGTCTCGCTTTTGCCCAAAGATTATTTTATGGATACATGGGACTAGCTGCAGTAGTCATTATTCTTTTAGTGATTGGTTTTGATTTTAGTTCTATTGATATTGGAATTATCGGACTTTTAGTTCTGGCTGGACTTATTAGCGCTACTTCTACTATCCCCTATATTAAAGTCTTAGAAATTGATGATTCGACAAATTTAGGTATTTTTATTCAACTGGCACCTGTTTTATACCTAATACTAGGGTGGCTATTTCTTGGAGAAACATTTACAGCAAGCCAGCTGGTTGCTCTTGCAATAATTTTGGCTGCTCCAATTTTAATTGTGCTCACAGCTCGCAAGAGGTCACGTCAAACTAAGATTAAGGCTGTAGCCTATGCGCTAGTTTACGTTTTTATTGCAGTAGTTGGGAATCTAGTTTTTGTCGTCGCCAATGAAAAAAGCCCAAATTTTATCACAAGTATCGCCTTTTTAACTCTTGGTAAGGCCATCGGCAATATCGCCATCGTTTGGTCACGGCCAAAATGGCATCGAAGGTTTTATAAAGTGGTTAAACAATCAAAATATAGAGTTCTTATGCCGATGACGGCTAATTATTTAATTTCTCTTGCTAAAGATTTTACCTATCGCGGAGCTTTGGTGCTCGCACCAACCGTAGCGGTTGCATCCGCAGCATCAGATTCTTCGGAGCCTATTGTGATTTTCTTTATGGGGCTTTTGCTTACCTTAGTCTGGCCAAAGTTTGGTCGCGAGAAACTGGACAAGAAGACCATTCTCACGCATCTAGCCGCAACGGTTCTTATCGTAATTGGTGTAGCGCTGTTGCAAATGTGATATAATGAGTTTACGGCGCTTTGGCGGAGTGGTTACGCAGCGGTCTGCAAAACCGCGTACACCGGTTCAATTCCGGTAGGCGCCTCCATTAAAGTCAGACTCTTTAGTCCTGACTTTTTTCTTTGTTCATTTTTATAATTGGTTCTTTTGACTTGCCGAGTTTTTTTGCTTTTTCGATTAGTGCTGCCACCTTTTCATGGTCTTCTTTTTGCTTTTTCTCGTCAAAGGACGCCTGTTGGCGTTTTAATTCTCCAGTAAAACCTGTTCCTCTAGCCGCATTCCAAAAGATTCTTTCGCATGGGACATCTTTATAGTGCCATGGTTTATTAAATAGATTGAAATGCACTAGCTTGACATTCCTAGGTAAATCTTTGGTGGGCTCTGCATTCCAAACTGGTGATAATGGCAAAATTTGGCCGCGCAGAATAAGATTTAAATAATCTTGATCTGGGGCTACTAGGTCCGCATCAAATTCGCGTATTAAATCAATCATTTGTGTTAAATATCTGATTTTTCGCATCTTTTTTAGATTCATTACCTGAACGCCAGAGTTTACATATTCTTCGTGTGGTATGCCGAGCGCATTATCAACATAATCACGAAACTCTTTGATATCCGTAACCTTGGGGTCGATTACTGCAGCCAAAGCATTATCACCGAGTTCGATATCAAACAACTCGCCAATATCTCCCCTTAAAATAACGTCACTATCTATGTAGATTGCTTTTTTGTAAATGGGAAACAACATTGGAATAAAAGCGCGGTAATAATAAACTGCTGATGAAAAGAAATCGCCAGCACCTTTTTGCCTACGCGTGCAGTAAGTGATTATAGCTTTAAGATATAGGCTTCTCGTCATCTTTTTAAACTGAAGAGCAACGTTTTTAGTAACAAGACTCCTCAACCGCCAGCGATTTACCAGATTGATTCCGTCGTGTAAAATTATGACTTTATAATACCTATCTGGACTAACGTGCTTAGTGAGCGAATGTATTGTGGCCGCAGCGTATGGAGCATAGGCGTTATTGATTGTTAAAAAAACTGGCACAACTTTTGTGTACTTATTAATCGGACTTCCTGTGTCAAAAATACTCATTTTTTCTTTGAAACCTTCTTATATGTAAAATATTCGTAAGTGTTATTCTTACTATATTTTACCATAGAATCATAGGCTTTCTTGGCTAAATCTGTCATATTTTCAGCCTCGGACTTTTTGGGGTTTGGATAAAATGGCCCATCTACATAGACGTCCATGCGAGGCAAATCGCCACGCTTTTTGTCTTTACGCCTATGATAAGTGGTTGTCATAGTAAAAATCGGTAAGTTGTTACGCACTGCATATTTAAAGGATCTGTCTCCGGCTGGAAACTTGCGAATATTGGTTGCATATGGCCAAACATGAGCTTCGGGATAAATAATTAGCGCATTCTTTTGCGCCAACCTCTTATCTACGGCCGCATTAAAGGCGGCTTTTTCAGCCTTGGTTTTCCCTAGAGGTAGACCACCAATTAAAGGTAAAAGTTTACCAATCCCTGGAATCTTTAAGTTTACGGGCGAGATAATTGTAAAAATTCGCCGATCCGCCGCAAAAGCTGGACCAAATACATCGTGGAACGGATTAGTATGATTGGCATACATGACGTATCCTTTACCTTTGGCTTTTTTTAACTTTTCGCGGCCATAAAACTTTGTTTGCCAATATACACGCTCGTAATACTGACCGAACACTTTAAAAGCCCTAAACAGCAGTGCTGAATATAATTTCGTAAAAGGGTTTTTGGGAATAAATTGGTAGTCCTTTGGCAAACCTACCTCTATTTTCTTCTCTTGTTCGTCGGTTTTTATCGGGTCGTCTTCTTCTGATTCGTAATAAAATATGCGTTCTTCTTTTGGTATGTCTTTTTGGAATAATTCTGCTTTAGCCATAGTTTTAGTATAACATGTAGTTTTAATCTTCTACATACTCCTTTAATCTTAAATATTCGTCTAAAATATCGTCATATTCGTGTATTTTTAAAATGCTATGAATCTTGTCTACTTCAAAAGGCTTAACTTTTTGTACTCTAAAATATGGGAAAAATTTAAAGTTATTTGAAAAATGATGTAAGACGGTATCCTTTTTGGGCCGTTCCGCTTGTTCATTATATTTTCTTGGTAATATTATGCGATTAGTAATTGATTTATTGAGCGCAGCTTGATCGGCTAACATCATCCATTTATCAGCACATAGTTTAACCGCTTTTTCAAACATATTCGTTTTTAGGCACTCTGGCATATTAAATAGCATTACGCCGGAATTCATATAGTCAAAATTAAACAGACCATGATAGTGATAGAAGTTTTTGCCATATATGTCTAGGGCTCCTGCCGCTTCGATTCCGTCCATATTCATGCTGTATAGGTTGCCCAAATCGCCACGACACACCACATCGTAATCTAGATAGAGCACTCGGTCTAACTTATTTATCTCTGGGACTTTATCGATATAAAGTCTTAGCATCGAACATGGAGTAAAATATGAACCCATATTTTTACTTGGCAGGTTTGATACAAATACTTTTGTTGCGTCAATTAATTCAACAAAGCTTTTTGAATTTGTTTTTTTAACTAATTCGTCCAAAAATTTTGCGGCCGCCTTGGTGAAAGCTTTTGTATCCTCATAATTAATAGTTAGGATATAGAAGTGCAAAACGCCTTTGTTATGTTTTAGAATTGAGAGGATCGACACCAGCGCACCCCGCGCTATTCCTTTGTCGCCGCAGTATAAAATATTCATGACTCTATTATATCAAATCTTTCATCGTCTAAATTAGGCTCTATGATTCGCCTGGTTCTGAGTTCTGCAAATTTAGCGGTTTTTTCAACCGCATCTGCGTATCCTACGAGCGCTGCATAGGGGGCAAACTGCCCGGCTCGCATTTCTCTTGACATGCGTGGGTGGTTTTTTGGTTCATAATGCGGGTGATTTATGATTTCTTCATATTTCATGCTTTATGACCTCCAATTTGCGCGTTTCGCTCCCTGCCGGTTGCACCCTCTTCAAAGTTAATACCTTTTAAGATTGCGTTTTTGCCATAACGCCTTTTGATGGCGATAATCGCCTCATTGGTTCTTTTTTCTTTTTTTAGCTTTGATTTTTGTTCCGAGAACAAGCTTAGCTGTTGTGGGGATTTTTTGATTTCTTCGTCGCTTTTTACATTGTTTACATTAATTGTAATACGTCTTATTAACAGTTTGGGATTAACTAGAGAACTAAATAATTTTTCTACCGCCTCGCTGATTAATTGTGAGGAATCGGTATATTCGTTAAGATTATATGTTCCGTGTGTATATTTTGGCACTTTACGACCATAAAAATCTAGCTTGGTTTCGCCCTCATAACCCTTTTCTAGATTTAGCTTATCGTAGTTTATGGTTAATACTACTTGGTTTGTCATTAATCTGCGCTTTAAGAGGTTAAGACCTATTTCTTCTGCCATTTCCCGCGCTACGGTCAAAGCTTTTTTAAATGAATACGGCTCTTTTAAAACCTGTCCCGACGAAAAGGAGTTATTCTTTGGGCGGTAGGCCTTGATATCGCGAATTTCGCACGGCTCATAACCCCAAGCATGATCAATTAAAAGTTCCGCATTAACTCCAAACATCTTGTAAAGATAATCTTCATCTCGCTCTGAACATAAAGCTATGTCACCCATAGTATAGATGCCGGCTGATTCTAGGCGCTTAGCATACCCTCTCCCGACTCGCCAAAAATCTGTTAAAGGTCGGTGCGTCCAGAGTTTTTTACGATAGCTCATTTCGTTTAGCTTTGCAATCCTAACGCCGTCTTTGTCTGGTTTTGTGTGCTTTGCTAAGATATCCATCGCTACTTTTGCTAGATACATGTTTGTCCCAATGCCCGCCGTAGCCGTAATTCCAGTTTCCTTTAGGATTGTTTTAATGATTTTTATTGCGAGTTCGTGCGCCGTACAATGATAAGTTTTTAGATATGATGTCGCATCAATAAAGACCTCGTCAATTGAATAGACATGTATATCCTCTTTGGCGATGTATTTTAAGTATATGTTATAAATCTGCGTACTGTAGCTGATATAGTAGGCCATACGTGGTTTTGCAATGATAAAATCTTTTGCTTTTTGCTTAACCTCATAGAGCCTAGCTCGGCCAGGGATTCCAAGGGCCTTAAGAGCAGGTGAGACTGCTAGACAAATAGTTTTATCAGTTCGCGACTCATCGGCGACAACAAGCCTGGCCGTTAAGGGGTTTAGTCCTCTCTCTTTGCATTCTACCGAGGCGTAAAAAGATTTTAAGTCGATTGCGATAAAACTCTTTTGCATAGGTTAATTATACCAGTAAAATGGGTCTGATTTTTATAGAGAAAACCCCGAGACTAATACGGCAAATAAGCCGATGCTCGGGGCTTCCGGTAGTTCTGGGTGCGACTAAGCGATGCGCAAGGTTCTACTCGGACGGAAGATAGCCACCCTGCTCGTAGGTATCAGAGTCGTCGTAAGGCTCAGGATAGCCGTCCTCGTCGTACGAACAGCTAGTGAAATGGCTTCCACTAGAATGCTCGTAGGCATCAGAGTCGTCGCGGAACTCGGCCTGATAGTCTTCGTAGTCTTCGTACATACTCCCCCCTTATAGTCAGACAATACCGGATATTAGATATTATATTATATTTAACATTTTTTATCAATTGAATCATTCTGCTTACTCGGAATAAGAAAGACTTTCTGATTTTACTAAAGATAAAAACATAAGATTGCCAAAAATTTAACCAAGGTTTCTATTTGCCAACGGCTAGTCTTTTGATTCTATTTTTTATTTCTTTTCTTTCTTCGTCAGACATTTTGCTTGTAATTGCTCGAATAAATTCATCTGAGTTTGATGCTTCGTCTAGCGACTCGCTAATTATGTCTTCTAGTCCAACAACTAGACTAGGCAGTGAGCCGGAACGCTCCTCGGGGTTTTTGCTATGATTAGCCTCAAAGTATGCCCGAAGTTCATCCATCATCTGATCCTGTATTTGTTTCATCTTTTCCTGAATCTTTTTCCAGGCTTCCAATTTTTTCTGGAATGCATCACGTTTTTCTGGGTCTAATTGGTCGCCGTATTCTCCTTGACTTGCCATTGCCTCCATAGTTTCTCGCCAATCTTCGGGCAATTCGCCTGCATGGTCGGCAAGTTCCGCCCGCCCCTGTTCCGAATCCGCCATTTCCAATATTCTTTGGGCATATACTCCATATTTGCTAATAGGATCAGGATTATGAACCGGATCGACCTCGATTTTCGTTAGCCCTTCCGTTTCATACATCATACTCACTTTACCCTTTATTTGATCGACTAACGATTGGATTCGAATGGTGCGGCCATCCAATTCTACCGTAGTGGATTCGTGCGAGTCACCAGTGCCAAATACGTCGATGTGCTCGCCAGAATGCGTAAGCACAATATAGTCATTTTCTGGGCGAATCCATTTTTCTTTGCCATCCTCGTCCAATTCGTGCTTCAACTCATAGCCTTCTGGTTGCTTGGTTAAAAGCTCCTCTAGGATAGCGCGAGGAACATAAATATCTGAATCATTTTTACCTACGCCAAACATAGTTTTACCAGTGTATATTTCGTAAAGAATTCGGTTTGCATTTCCGCCACAAATTACCGCCCCAGGAATATCGCGCGTCATCTCGGCAGAAGTTTCTATTATTTCTTTTCTACGAACTGGATCAATATCTGATAGATAATCCGGAGCATTTTCGACCGTTTCGGATGAAGAACCGTTTTGCTTTGCCGGTTTTTCGGTGGATTGCTCTTCGCTACGCGTCCCTTCAGCCATATTTAACCATGGGTTTTCGTTATTCATTGTAAAATTCTCCTTATTATTGGTTGTGGGAGTATTCTCGCTGAGCATATTTACCTCTTTTATAATTAAATATTTGTCCACCTTGTTTAGAGATAGCTTGCACTAGAATCTAAATCTAGAACAATTCAATTATACCAAAAACAAGCCGCAAGCGGCTTCTTTTTATATTTTGGTGCTCGGAGCGGGAATCGAACCCGCACGGATTTCTCCATTCGATTTTAAGTCGAACGCGTATACCTATTCCGCCATCCGAGCACTCTAATATTATATCACACTCTATAAAAAACTAAAAATCGGCTTTATTTGCTTAGATACTTAAGTACACCATCCGCCGCAATGGCTCCATCGCTAGATGCCGTTACTAACTGCCTTACCGCCTTTGCCCTGCAATCGCCCGCAACAAATACCCCAGGACAGGACATCTTGCAATCTTCACCTGATACAACAAAACCGTCTTTATCTAATTCTGTTAAATCTTTTACGATTTCCGTTGCCGGCACTCTTCCAATCGCAACAAATACTGCCTCTGCGTCTTTTGGAATCGGATCGTCGTGGTGAATGTGGTAGACCTTAGAACATATTCCCTCAAGGTATTTTATCTCGTGCTTTGCCGTATTTCCACTTCCAACTACCACAACTGGTTTATTCTTGTACAGAGCTCCGTCACAGGTTGCGCAGTACGAGATTGGTCTATTTCCGGCATCCGCGGTCTGTTTTTCACTCATTTTGCGAGGATTGGTTCCTGTTGCAATTATTATTGCGTCAGCCAAGTATTCGCCATCTTCAGTTTTGACAACTTTTTCTTCGCCATCAATTATTTTAATGACTTCTTCGTATTCAACTTTTGCACCAAGTTTTTTGGCTTGTTCGTAGATTTTTTGCATTAATTCCGCCCCGGAAACCCCAAAATCGCCTGGCCAGTTTTCGATATTAATTGTATTAATGATTTGGCCACCATGAATTTTACTTTCTAAAACTAGGGCGTTTTTGCCGGCGCGTTGCAAATAAATTGCCGCTGTAAGCCCGGCCATGCCGGCGCCAATGATAATGCAATCGTATTTCATGATATCCTTTTTTCAAGTTTTTTTAATGAAGTAACCCCCTCAATACGGTCTATTTCTTCGCCATTTTTTATAAAAACGACGCAAGGGATACCACTAACCTTGTATTTTTCGGCAAGCTCGGGCTTTTCGTCAATATTTATCGCGGTGACTTTTATTTCTGGATGCGCATTTTCAAATTCCGCCATGACTGGTTTCATCATCTGGCATGGACCGCACCAATCGGCATAAAAATCCAAAATCTCCATTATAGTAACTCCTTAATTTTATCTTCAAATTCTTCGGGTTTATCTGTGGGACCAAAGCGGCCTACGACTTTGCCGCTGCGATCAACTAAAAATTTAGTAAAGTTCCATTTAATAAAACCAGGCTCTTTGCTGACACCAGGCAATTTTTCGATTGCTTTCATCGCGAGCTTGTTTTTTACTCCTTTGGGTTCTGTATCTTCTGATATTTGCTCCTTTAAATATGAGAATAACGGATCGGCTTTATCACCGTTCACCTCTACTTTAGCTAACTGATCGAACGTCGTGTTGTATTTTGCCGTACAAAAAGTATGAATTTCGTCATCTGTACCGGGAGCTTGATGGCCAAACTGGTTGCAAGGAAAATCTAGTATTTCGAGACCCTGTGCGTGATAAACTTGATACAGTTTTTCTAGTCCGTCATACTGCGGCGTAAAACCACAGCCGGTTGCCGTATTAACAATCAAAACTACTTTGCCCTTTAAATCGCTCAGATTAAACTCGCTGCCGTCTCTTTTTTTAACTTTATAATCATATATGCTCGCCATGCTTCCTCCCGTGTTTTATATCATTATAGCATAGCTATTTTATTAACAACAACGCCAAGAAGGACGCCGTTAGTAATACTGGAAATGCGCTAGCAGTAGTTGTGAGGGCACCCTCTTCTGGGGAGCCACCAATCAGTGATTGTAAGGTTGCCCTATACCTTGTTTATTACAGGAATTACGATTGGCGTATGCCCAGTTGCATCAAACAAGATATGAGTAATATCTTCTTTGATTTCTTCTTTTAGGACTTTCATTTCGGGATCGGTACTGATGGATTTATCAGTTTTTTGGCGCAGATAATGCCTAATCTTACCAATTAGCTCCTCGCTATTATCTAGATAGATGAATGCTCGCGATACGATATCTGGAGTTTTCATGAGGTGGCCAGTTTTTTTGCTTAAAGTAAGAACGATGACAAATATTCCCTCGCGTGAGATATGGATTCTATCCTTTACTACCGCCTCGTGGACGGGCTGATCAGCGTCATCGTACAATTTGTTTCCAGCCTGGATTCTACCGGCTTTTCGAATAGTTTTTTCTTTAGTAAACTCCAGGATGTCGCCATCGTCACAGATTAAGATTCTATCTTTTGGAATCCCGATAACGTTTTCGGCCATCTCGGCGTTATGTTGTAACATATAAAACTCGCCGTGATATGGCATGTAATTGGTTGGATGAAGCCTTGTTACAAAATCTACATGGTCCTCGTAGTAGGCGTGGCCAGAAAGATGAAGAGGTCCGATGTTGGTTAGGTGCGTCTTGCCGTTTTGGATTACCTGCGCACCTTCTCTTAGCAGCCCATCTACAGTATTAACAACGTGTGGTTCGTTACCTGGGATTGGATTTGACGAAAAGACGATAGTATCGGTGGATTTAATTTTGATGTATTTATGAGCACCGGTTACCATGCGGTTTAATACTGCGTTTAATTCGCCCTGAGACCCAGTACAAACAATGCAAACCTTTTCGTCTGGAAGCTTAATGATATCTTCCATTTTAACGATAGTATTTTTTGGAACCTTGATAGCGCGAGCTCTTAAGGCTACCTCTACGTTATTAATCATCGAGTAGCCACTAAAAGCTACTTTGCGACCTCTTGCCGCCGCCTCTTTTAGCACTAATTCAATTCTAGAAATTTGGGACGAGAAGCAGGAAATAATTACGCGGCCACCGGCATAGTGGTCCATTACTTTACCTAAATTTTCGCCCACATCGTATTCTGAGTGCGGATGCCTACCTGGGGAGTCGATATTAGTAGACTCGTTAAGCATCAAATCAATGCCCTCTTTCTTTACGATTTCGTCGATTCTCTCGTAATCGGTTTGCTGTCCCATTGGATGCTCTTCGTGGCGCCAGTCTCCAGATAGGTAAATAACTCCATTGGGGGTGCGTACTACAATTGCTGTGTTGCCCGGAATTGAGTGCAAAGTATGGATAAATTCTACAGATAGATGCTCCGAGACCTTAATGATTTCGTGCTTTAAGGGATTTACTACCTGGTAGTTCATATCTGGCTCTTCTTGCAACTCGGACATCTGTTTTTTAATCATCCCAATAGTAAAATCGGTCGCATAGATAGGGGTAAGGGGCGAAAACTTGGGTAGTAGATGCCTGCAGGCTCCGATGTGGTCTAGATGGGCATGCGTAAAACAGATTGCCTTAACTTTATCGATATTATCCTCTAGATACTTAATATCGGGAATCATGTAGTTAACACCTGGGTAATCCTCGCCCGCAAAAAGCACGCCCATATCCACCACAATGATTTCTGATTTGTATTCGATAATAGTCATATTTTTACCGATACCGAATTCACCCAAACCGCCAACGGGGATGATTCTGACCGATTCCGGATCGGGGCGAGCGCTCTTTAGTTGTGCATTGGTAACCTGCACGCCATCATAACCGTTATATCTTGATTTATTGACTGGTAGGCCAATAATGTGTTGAGTTGCCTGAGCATTGACATCTTGAGAGAGCATTCTCTGGTGGCGCACCATTTCGTTCTTTTTGGTACTAACGGAGAGATTGACTTTGCGTTTATCCGCCTCTAGTTTAGTTTGAGATTTAGCTGTAGTTTGGGCGGTTTTTGTAGGTTTTTTGGCAGCTTTTTTAGCCTGATTGGCCTTTTTTGCCGTTTTTGGGCTACTTTTTGCCGTTTGGCTAGCCTTGCCTACTAGATTCGCATCCTTGCCTCCAGGCTGAAAATTTGAGTTAAAATTGCGATTTTGAGCTTCTTCAAACTGCCTTTTGATATCTGGTAGCCTTTCGGCCCTGGATTTTAATAGGCGCGCACGACGTTCCTCTTCTTTTAAATTCATAAATTTCCTTTTTATTGTAAGTATTTAAAGTAATATAAACAGTACCTCTATTATAACAAACAAAGAGCAAAAAAGCAACAATTAATTGACTTTTTTTAGAATATGTTGTAGAATTATAGTACTTGGCACTAGTAGGCACAAAGTACGTTAACCGTTTTCTGTCTGGGGCCGACAGAATACAAAGGACATAGAATAGGGGGGCGCAAAGTGGACTCATCCGCATATCTCTACTTTGGTTTTAGTATCCTGTGTTTTCTGTTTGGCACGGTTTGCTCTGTCGCTGGAATCAAGACCCGAATTAGGTGGCCGACGTTATTCTTCTGCTGCGGAGCAATCAGTATGGCTTTGGCCATGTTCCATGCTGGTTGGATAAGCGAGTGGCTCTCGAGCGTCATTAGCTTATTTGCGAGTATCCTGCTTGGCATCGTAATTTTTTTTCTGCCGGAGTAAGTAATATGGCTTCGGCCATGTTCCATGCTGGCTGGATAAGCGAGTGGCTCTCGTGCGTCATTAGCATATTGGTGATTATCCTGCTTGGCTCTTTGCCGCGCAACGATAGACCGGAGCCACCGGTTTAGGCGGGACGAAAAAGGTAAGGTCCCGCCTTTTTCGTGGTTTAGATAATACTTTAGCGCATGCTATTAGGTTCGGGCCACTTTACATAAATATCCATGTGTGATATAATTAGAGTATACAGATTTGACCGACTCTTGAAATAGAGGCGGTTTTTTAGTGAAAAAGTCTGAAATAATAAAGGAGTAAAAATGGAAAATCTAGATCTAAAGCAGATGTCTACTATGGTAGATGTTATCGCTGAAGAAAAAGGCCTGCCAAAAGAGACAGTTCTCGGCGTAATTGAGCAGGCTATTGCCGCCGCTTGGCGCAAAGACAACGGCGACCGCGACATGAATGTTCGCGCGGTTTTAAACACTAAAACTGGTGAGGCCGAAGTTTACGTATCACGCGAAGTTATCGAAGATGGCCTTGCTTATAATCCTGCCACCGAAATCCCCCTAGCAGAGGCTAAAAAAGGCTCTAAAATTGGGGACCTCGTGGAAGAAAAATACAAAGTCACTTCTTTTGGGCGAGTTGCTGCGCAGACTGCCAAGCAGGTAGTGGTTCAACGCCTACGTGAGGCCGAAAACGACGCTGTTCTAGTTGCATTCGAGGATAAGATTGGCACTATCGTTACCGGTACCGTATCTAAGGTTGAGCCAAAGCTTGTCCGGATTGACCTTGGGCGTGCTAACGGCATTATGCCACGCTCCGAGCAGATCGATGGCGAATACTACACCGTTGGTAGCCGCATCAAGATTTACATTAAAAATATCGAACGCAACGAGCGCGGTGCACAACTTATTCTATCTAGGGGTTGCCCAGAATTCGTAGAATATCTCTTCCGTCAGGAAGTACCAGAACTCGAAAACGGAACAGTAGAGATTCGTGGTATTGCTAGAGAGGCTGGCCGCCGCACCAAGATTGCCGTAATGTCTACAGTGCCAGGTATTGACCCGGTTGGAACATTTGTTGGCGGTCGCGGTATTAGGGTGCAAGCTGTTATGAACGAAATCGGTGAAAGAGAAAAAATTGACATCGTAACCTGGAGCGATAACGCTTCGGAGTTTATTCGTGAAGCTCTAAGCCCAGCCGAGATAATGAAGGTTGAGATTGAAGACAAGAAGGCAAAAGTTTACGTATCAGAAGATCAGCAATCTATTGCTATTGGTAAACAAGGCCAGAATGTGCGCCTCGCTTCTAGGTTAACCGGATACGATATTGATATTGTGCTCACAAAGGCTGCGCCAAAGAAGAAGAAACAAAATGTTGAAGATTCCCTGCTTTCTGCTATTGAAGAAGTTAGCGAAGAATAAATAAAGACTCAAAATGCCCCGCACCGGCGGGGTGTTTTGATTATCGGCTTATACCTAGAAAAAATCACCCGCGTTAACGGGTGATTTTTTATAATTTGGCACCTTCCTAGTTTCCCACTTTCGCAGTATAATCGGCGCTACTGGGCTTGACTTCTGTGTTCGGAATGGGAACAGGTATTTCCCCAGCGCTATGGGCACCAAACTGTAATAACTTTGTCCAAATTATTACTATTGATGTCCATAAGGTGTAACAAAGATTTTAATGACGCGACGTTAATCCAACGTCGGTTGCTAGCTAAGTCTCCTAGGTTTCTGCCATGACATGTCACGTCAAAAACCTAGAACATAAAAAGGCGATGGACCTATTAGTACGCTTCGGCTCCATATGTTACCATACTTCCACCTTGCGCCTATCAACCTAATCATCTATTAGGAGTCTCCTAGGGAATCCTTATCTTGGAGTGGGCTTCGCGCTTAATATGCTTTCAGCGCTTATCTCTTCCGAACATAGCTACCCGGCGATGCAGTAGGTGACCACAACCGGTACACTAGAGGTTCGTCCATCTCGGTCCTCTCGTACTAGAGACAGCTCTCCTCAAGATTCCTAACGA
>JAEEUB010000018.1 GCA_016286785.1 Candidatus Saccharimonadota bacterium | reverse complement strand
TCAAATATTTTTGAGATTTTCTCTCGTCTCCTACGACGTCCGAACCTACGGTTCTCGTCCTACTTTCCTAGAATTAGAATTAAAATAAGACCCTTCGGGTCTTGTTTTAATTCTGGTGCTGGAGGTAGGACTCGAACCTACGAAGCCCGAAGGCGAGAGATTTACAGTCTCTTGTCATTGCCACTAGACGACTCCAGCAGTGTTCTTATTATATCAAACTTGCGATAAAAAGCAAACCAAAATACGTTTGTTTCTAAATGCGTTTGCGACCGGCGTGGGATTTGATGATTCTTGGGGCTGATTTTGCCTTAGAAACCGGCGGTGTTGTTTTTGCTTGGGCTTTTGGCTGAACATTGGAGCGCGTAGCTGTTTGCCGAACGGCCGATGTGCGATTTCTGGCTGCTACTCTGCTCGTGGGTTTTTTCTTGCGTTTTTTGGCTTCATTGTCTCTTGTGATTTGTTCTTCGATTCTGGCTGCCGTAGTTGCTACGGCTTCGGCGTCGTTATTAGCTTCGTAAATTGCCAGGATTTGACGAAGAGTTGATACATTTGGATCTAGCTCATATGCGTTTTCTAGAGCTTCGATGGCACGCTTAGGCCGGCCTAGTTTTTCTTCGGCCTTTGCTAGAGCTATATATCTTGATGGTACATCACCCTCTAGGCTAATAGCTTGACTAAAAGCCATGGCAGCTTTTTCGTATGCGCCAGTTTCTAAGTAAATGAGGCCTACATTATGAATTGAAGCTGGGTTGCTATCTAGGGATTGAGCGATTTCGAAACATTCAACGGCTTCGTCGTATTTTTTTCCTTTAGCATACAAAATGCCGAGACGGTTATATGCTGCAGCATTTTTTTCGTCGAATTTTAAAATCGTAAGCAGTGCTTTTTCTGCTCTAAAGGGCTTTCTCTCCTTCATGGCAGTTTGTGCAATTTGCCAGAGCTTTTTCATCTGGGATTTATATTTTGGAGACTTTTCTTCTTGTTTAGCTCTTGTAATTTGTTCTGGGAAAAAGAACGCAAGATAAATTGCAAGTAGGGAAATTAAAAAGATTGCAAACATGGTTATATTTTAACATAAATCGGCTATTAAATGTAGTTTAATGTGCCCGTTTTGGTTAATACTATCATAAGCTTCTAGAAATTTTGGCAGTTTTTCGGCAAAAGCGATTTTATTAGTGATGAAATATGTTTTATATAACATTTCTATAGCTGCGCCGAGTACTGCTAGGGCGCGGGTACGCACGTTGGTTTTTACTTTAGTGATTTCTTCGGCTATTTCAATCAATTCCGAATTTTTTGCTACAAGTAGTCTTTTGGCTAAGTTTTTGATTTCTTCGTCTTTTACGCTGATTTTTTTAAGCTTTTTTTCTGTTTTAAGAAAATAGATTGCGCATCTACTGAGTACTGTGGGGAGTAGTTTTGACGGTGAATTCGTTAGCAAGATAAAATGAATGTTCTCGCCGGGTTCTTCCAGATTCTTAAGAAGAGCATTAACGGCTTCTAGATTCATTAGCTCCGCTGGTTTAATAATGATAAAAAAATCACTGATTTGCTTTATATTTAGTCTTTTGATGATTCCGCGTATTTGATCTATTGTGATTGATGCTTTATCTTCCGGTTGCACCACCATGGCGTTTTCTATCTTGATTTCCTGTTCGTCTGGCAAAACAAATATTGAAGCCCCGCTTCTTTTTGCTATCGATTGGATACTTTCTGGCGTGTCAAAAAACATCATTAAACTCTTGTGGTAATTTTGCTTCAAATATTCTGCGATCTCCGCCTGGCAATGTGATTTCTAATTCTTTGGCGTGTAGATATAGCCGGGGTGCGTTTTTGCTGCCATACACTGGATCGCCAATGATTGGATGCCCTAGATATTTTAAGTGAACCCTTAGTTGATGAGTGCGGCCAGTGGTAGGCCTAAGCTCTAGCAAGCTATATTTATCGTTTGATTTTATAACTTTGTAAAATGTTTCTGATGGTTTGCCATTTGGGTCTACTCGGAAAGTCGTGGGATGTTTTAGGTCTCTTGCGATGGGCAAGTCGATTCTTGCTTCGTCGAGTTTTGGTCTACCTTCGACCACGGCATAGTACGTCTTGTGGGTTTTTCGATCTTGGAATTGTTTGCGAAGAAATTTTTGTGTTTCTGGATTTTTGGCCAGTATGACTACGCCGCTTGTTCCTCTATCTAAGCGGTGAACTAGTAGTCCGTAATCTTCTAGGGTCTTTTCTGGGCAATATTCGCCTTTTGCCATGCTAAGTAGCCCGGCTGGTTTATCGAGTACTAGTACGTTTTTGTCCTCATAGATGGTTTCTGGTTCTAGTGTCGCATTTTTTTGCGCCTCAGGCACACTAAGCTCTATGTTTACATCTTCCCTAAATTTTAGGTTGGCTTTTTTTACTACTTCTTTATTTACTTTCACGAATCCAGATGAGATAAATTTTTGCAAGGTGGAGCGATTGTATTCTGGATATTTTTTAACCATTATTAAATCTAGGCGGGTTTTATCGTCTCTGGTCTCTTCGTTTTTTAGCTCTATGTCGCCATTAACGACTCGGGACATGGTTGGCTTACTAAATTTTTTGCCGATTCTTATCATCTTAGGCCAAATGCTTTCTGGGCTTCAAGAAGTTTCTGGTTTGCGATTTTGTTTGCATAAGCTTCGCCTTCTTTTAATAAATCCAAGATTTGTTCGTCTGTGATTTGACCTAGCCTATTTTGGAAATCGCTCAGCAAGCCGGATACGCTTTCTGCAACCTTTTTCTTAAGTTCGCCGTATCTGGTTTTTCCCTTCCAGTTTTCGACTACTTCGCTTAGTGAGGTATTACTAACGACCGATTCGATAAGCATTAGATTTGAAATCCCTGGTTGGTTTTTTATATCAAAATTGATTTCTCCAAGGGAGTCGGTTGTGGCGGACATTATTTTCTTTGCGGCGCGCTCTGGGGAGTCGTCCATCATGATTTTGGAGTTTTCTGCTTTAGTGGATTTAGACATCTTTTTTTCTGGGTTTATTAAATCACGAATTCTGATGCCGTCTTCTTCGCCCATGAATTTGACTTGGTCTGAAGTTTTGGCTGGTACTGTAAAGGTTTCGCCGAACCGGTTATTGAATCTTGTTGCTAGATTGCGCGTGAGTTCGATATGCTGAAATTGGTCTTCACCGATTGGTACATACGTGGCATCGTAAAGCAAAATATCGGCCGCCATTAGGATGGGATAATTAAAGATTCCCACGTTGCATGAGTCTTGGCCGTTAGATTTTTCTTTAAATTGGATCATGCGGGATGTTTCTCCCATTGTGGCGACACAGTCTAAAATCCAGCAGAGTTCGGAGTGGGCCGGCACATAACTTTGCCTATAAAAATGTATGTTTTCATTAAGTTCTAGGCCGGATGCGAGATAATACTTAAGTGATCTAATGGAATTCTTTTTCAAATCTCCGTCTACATCAGATATAATCGAATGTAAATCTGGTACAAAAATATTGATTTGATATTCGTCAGAATGTTCGTTCGCTAAACGAACCATGGGGAGTAGCGCCCCTAGATAGTTCCCTAGCGTCATTTCTGAATTTGAGCGTATGCCTGTTAGGATTGTTTTCATATTCACATTATAGCAAATTTATGATAAAATATAAACGTGAGGTGAGGTTTTATCCTTATTTTGCAAATTTGGGGTGTTAGCTCATTTGGTAGAGCGCTTCCATGGCATGGAAGAGGTGAGGAGTTCGAGCCTCCTACACTCCACCATTTTTAAAATGAGAGTTTACTCTTATTTTTTTATATTTCGTTTGCAAATATTACTAGTCTATGGGTCGCGTCACCGCCGCCCAGCATTGTGCCATAACAGGTCATGATTGATAGATCGTAGTATGATAAAGTCACTTGGCTTGTTGATTCGTTAATGCTCTTTTTTATCGCTGCTGCGACTGAGTTCATATAGTTGCCGCGACCATTAAGTTGAAGTAGATAGTTGGATTGATTTTTTTCGTATACTACAATGTCGCTTATCGTGTAATTTTTAGTTATTCCGTTCATGGTGGTTGAAAAACTTTGTCCTACGCCTGCACCATATAATACCCCGAAAACGGCTGCTGAATTGTGCCCATATATGAATTTTTCCCCATATCTGCTGGCTGCATAATCATACACAATATCAGTACTACCCGTTTGGACTAGTGGCACTGTTTTTCCCATAATTGTTATATTATTAGGCGCGATATAGGTAGAGGTTTCGGGCTGCTTTTTAATGGCTAGCGACTCTATCTCGCTCGTTATTGGCGCTTCTTCTACAATCTTTTCTTCTATGACTGTTTCTGGATCATTTAAGACTGGAGAATTGATTTTCTCTATTTTATTTGCAGCCAAAATCGAAGGGTTTACAATTACCCCTATTAAGCTAAAAATTAGTAACAAAAAAAGGCGTTCCATCATTTTAACTCCCATTTATGACCAACTTAGTTACATTATAGCATATATTTGCATTTCTGTCAATCTTTACCCCTGTTTTGCTTTTTATTTTGCTCGCCCGATAAGTTATTTTAGTTTGGCTACATTAAAATATGTTAGAATTAAAAAAAGGAGGTTAAATGAGTGTTTTCGATGATCAGTATATAGATCTTTGTAAAAAAATTTTACGTGACGGTGAACAGATTGTAAATTATAAACAGTCCGATAAAAAAAGTTATATTTCTTCTATTCCCGATCATGCTTCACAGGCTTCTTCTGGGGCAGAAACAATCAGGTTGCCCCATCAAATACTACAGTTTGATTTGTCGAAAGAATTTCCTATTTTAACCTCTAAAAAAGTTGCTTTTAAGAGCGCGGTGCTCGAAATACTTTGGATTTATCAAGTCGCCTCTAACGACGTGCGTTGGCTAAAAGAGCGTGGGGTAAAGATTTGGAATGAATGGGAGGCCTCTAGCGACGGTTTTTATCAGGGGCGTAGTTTGAATAAAGTTTTTCATGAGAAACACCCCGATTTACCAGCTGAGGATTTTACGCACACTATCGGTACTGCCTATGGATGGATTATTAATAAATATGACCTTATAAGAGACTTAATCAAGACACTAAAAACTGATCCAGGTAATCGGCGCATGGTCTTGTCTTTATGGCAGAACGAGTGGCTCGAGACTGCCGCTTTACCTTCTTGCGTATGGAATTCTGAATGGAATTTGATTAATGGAAAGCTCAACTTGTTGGTTTGTTCCAGGTCGACCGATGTTCCGCTTGGACTACCTTTTAATATTGTGCAATACGCTGTCTTATGCCACTTGATTGCTTGTTCTGTAGGGGCAAAACCCGGCCTCTTTACTTTTGTCACAAACGATGCTCATATTTACAAGAATCAAATCGACGGCATTAAAGAACAGATTTCTCGTTATGAAAAGGCAAAGGAGGACGGTTCTTTACCTAAACCGCCTTCGCTTTGGCTTAACCCTGATATTTCTGACTTTTATCAATTTGACAACTCAAGAGAATTGAAAGATATTAAATTACCTAATTATGAACATCTTGGCACTATAAAGATGCCGGTTACGGAGTAAAATGTTTAGTTTGATTGCGGCTGTAGGAAAGAATAAAGAAATTGGAAAAAATAAAGATTTAGTTTTTCATCTTAAAAAAGATATGGCGTTTTTCCGCAAGAAAACTCTTAGCCATAAGGTTGTAATGGGGCGTGTTACTTGGGATTCTTTGCCCAAAAAACTAGTAGATAGAACGAATATCGTGATTGATTATTCAAATTTTGATGGCCCCGATTTAGTCGTAAAAGATGTAGATGCGTTTATTCGTGAAAATTCTAATACTGACGAGGAGATTTTTATTATTGGTGGAGGCACGATTTATCGTCTGTTTTTGCCTTATGCTACGAACCTGTATTTAACTGAGGTAGATTCTTCGGACCCGGAGGCTACCGTGTTTTTCCCTGATTTTGATACCAAAGATTATGATAGGCAAATTATAGAGAAAGGGACAGAAAATGGTTTAAATTACGTCATTTCTAAATACCACAAAATTTAATACTTTAAGGAGAGAAATGGACGATATTGTATTTAAGCTAATTGGCGCAGAGACTAAACGGCAAGCCGAAGGTCTTGAACTGATTCCTAGCGAGAACTATGTTTCTGAAGCAGTACTAAAGGCTATGGGTTCGGTCTTAACTAACAAGTATTCTGAAGGTTATCCGAGTTTTAAAGGCTTAAGAGAGTGGGATGAGGAAGAGATTTTACGGGGAGTTTTGCCAAATTACAGATATTATGGTGGGCAGCAAAATATTGATCGGATTGAAAGGCTCGCAATAGAGCGCGCTTGCAAGCTTTTTAATGCCGATCATGCAAATGTTCAGCCTCATTCTGGGGCCAATGCCAACGAGGCGGTTTATTTTGCTTGGTGCGAGCCGGGAGATAATATTCTAGCAATGAATCTTGGACACGGTGGGCATTTAACTCATGGTTCGCCAGTAACGCGTAGCGCTAAAATTTACAATTTTATCCCCTATGGTACGACCAAGGATGGTGATTTAGACTATGATGAAATAAGAGAGCTTGCTCTCTCAAACGACATCAAGCTTATATTGATTGGTTATTCGGCATTCATGAAAATTCCTGATTTTAAGCGCGTAGCCGCAATCCGACGTGAAGCTGAGGAAAAATGGGGACACGAGATTTTGCTAATGGCCGACATGGCACACGTTGCTGGGCTGATTGTTGCCGGAGTTCATCCTAATCCACTTGAGTTTGGGTTTAATGTTGTGACCACCACCACTCATAAGACTTTGCGTGGGCCAAGGGGTGGTTTAATACTTAGTATGGGGGAAGTTGGTTCGCCCATTAAGAAGATATCCGATAAAAGCCTAAAAAACATTCCAACTTTAATCGATAAGGCCGTTTTTCCTGGCACTCAGGGTGGACCATTAGAACACATTATCGCAGCTAAGGCTGTGGCATTTGGCGAAGCCTTGAGGTCCGAATTCAAGGACTATGCATCGAATATCGTAAAGAATGCCGAGGCTCTAGCTGATGCTTTAAAAGAAAGAGGATTTGTGCTTCGTGGTAATGGTACTGAGAATCACCTTATTTTGATTGATATGATGGAGAGTTTTGGTATTAATGGTAAATTATATGAAAAAGCACTTGATTTGGTTGGTTTAACTTTAAATGCTAACGCCCTTCCTGGCGATCAAGGTGGTGCTTTTAAACCTAATGGGGTAAGACTTGGAACCCCTGCGATTACGACGAGAGGCATGGGCGAAAAAGAAATGATAAAACTTGCTGATTGGATGAGGCGTGTTGCCTTAATCTGCCAAGAGGTGGATGATAGCGCAGAAATCGAATCGTGTCGCACTGATGATTTTGCAAGTATTAGAGCTGAGGTAAAGGAGCTTGCTTTAAGCTTCCCGATACCTAAAAGTTTTTAATAAAAAACTCCAAAGCAGTACTTTGGATTTTAATGGTGGAGTGTAGGAGATTCAAACTCCTGACCTCCGCAATGCGAATGCGGCGCTCTATCAGCTGAGCTAACACCCCGTGTGATTATTTTACCATAATATGATTTGCTGAGCAACAAAAAAGGTACTTTGGGAAACATTGACTTGGGC
>JAEEUB010000012.1 GCA_016286785.1 Candidatus Saccharimonadota bacterium | reverse complement strand
ATTTTGAGTCGCTTAAATCTACTCTTCTTGATTTCATCAAAAACAAGGATTGCGACCCAGAGAGAGCTATTAATTTTTTCTCCAATCTTACTGATACCGCAACGAGTCCAAAAACTACGAAAAAACTCCGAGAATTTGCCGATACCAAATTCATTCCTTTTATTAGAGCAACCGGTATTGACGCCAAGGCGGCTATAGATTTTATAGGTAAGGCCATTAAACATGCAGAAAATTACCAAAAAACTCTTGCTCGCGAACGTCAAAATCTCGCTAAACTCATCAAATAATCCTGCCACTCTTATATGATTAGCAGAAAATCGGCCTGGTTTTTGATTAACCGTCATCGGTGGCACTGATGTGGAAGTTGGAATTGTACCAGAACCCGGCAATGAGCTAGTTTATCTAGCGCTAGACGGCCAAGAAGTCACCGACCAGATAGAAAACAACGTTTTTAAAGTGACGCCCGGCACAGAATCTTTGACCTTCTACTCATCATTGATGACGAGTACTATGATATGCGTACAGATTGCATAGTAGACCCAGACAACCAGACTATCATCCTTCCAGCGAGCCTCTTAAACACCCTCGTACTAGGCGAACATTCCTTTGAAGCATATTTCACGGAACCAGATTCAGGAAGCGCCAAAGCCACAAGCGGCACTGTTTCTATTGTTGTAATGACTGGACTAATGATAGCGGTATGGTCCGTAATAAGAAAAACTAAAAGAGAGGAATAAAGGACTGGGTATATATTCTAGCTACCCAGTCTAATATCTTACTAATCCTTCTTCCACCTCTTCAGCGTCGGAAACACCTTCGCACAATATTCCTTCATCTGCTCGTTCGTCATTCCCGCTTGTTCACCAAACTGCGAACACTTCTCAATGTATTCCTCCATTGTACATTTATCTAAAAACTCGCCTTTATCATAGCACCATTTACAGTAATCTTTATTAACACTTCCGTCTGCATTTGTGCCCAGCATATCATCTGATGTTAGCGGCATCGCACAACTTTGGCAAATAGCTTGTTCCATAAAATCCTTTCTTTATTTTATACTATTGTATCATTATTGGAGCGATATAAAACTGTTATATAATAATTGTATGGACAAAAAGATTATCGCTATAATCTTAATCATTTCCGGACTCCTCGCAATTACTGCAGGAGCGATTTTATTATTAAACGGAAATTCCAAGGATGATAGCGATGACCAAACTAACCAATCAACCATAACGGAGGAAAAATCTTCAATGAACAATAACAAAACACTCGTCATCTACTTCTCAGCTCAAAATCATACGCGGAACGTCGCAAATAAGATTGCAGAAAACTTAAATGCCGATATTTTTGAAATTGAACCGGTCGAGTCCTACTCCGAGGACGATCTAAGCTGGACTGATGCCAATTCGCGCGTCTCGAGGGAGCATAGCGACGAATCACTTCAAGATGTCGCTCTTAAAAACGTCAACGTTCCTAATTGGGACACATACGACACGGTTCTTATAGGCTATCCAATTTGGTGGGGCGTTTCTGCTTGGCCCGTAGATTCTTTTGTTAAGCAAGTCGACTTTACCAACAAGACCGTCATTCCTTTCTGCACCTCCCACTCTTCTGGCCTTAGTGGCAGCGATACGAATTTGCACTCCAAGACCACTACCGGCAACTGGCAGCCTGGCTATCGCTTTTATCAGGATGCTACCGATGCCGAAATAAAAGAATGGACTGATAGCCTATGAGCCTTGTTGCAAAACTACGCGACAAGTATCATTTACGCATGAAGGTTGAGAAATTCACCGAGCTCTAATCTGTGCTCACTCTAGGTTCTTGATTCTTATTTTGTTTTGTCTTTTTCCTCTACTAGTTCAAATCGCCATTTTTGCTCCGCGTTTGGATACTTTTCTTTGTCGATTGGGCCAAGAAACATCTTTAGGGGTCTAGCAAAAAGAATCCCTTCTCCATAAAGTGCTCGATACAGTACTAAATATTCCCCTGTTTCCGAATCGATTGCTACATCCTCTACGATATATTTATTCCCTTTAAAATGCTGGTAAACTCCGTGCATTACTAATTCTCTTTTCATTTTATCTCCTCATTTTCTTTAACATCGCTTTTGCGTCTTCGTCCACCCGATACGAATCGCAAATCTTTGAAATTGTTTTATTAAAAGTCCATCTGGGAAGTTTAGATACTTTCATATATGCTAAGGTCGCCTCAGGAAATTTAATAAAACATTCCGCGATTAACCATGCTATTGCCATTCGTATATAATACTCTTCCCGCTCGGCTAGCCTCTCCACTCGATCAAAAATTACTGCGAGATAATCCTCGCTTATGTATCCGCATTTTAGCATTACTAGTCCCGCTCGAACCGCAAATTCATCCGCAGCATTAAGTAATTCATCTATTTTTGATTCTAAAAAATTCTCTTGGTGTTTTTTGATTTTCCGGCAAATCCCAGAGCAGAAAATATCGCATGTGCACCAATTATCAATGTATTCAATCTGCGAATCAAACCACGACTTATCATTATCATGCAAAGATACAACTTCATCGTACGGCAACCGACAAATTAGCATTCCTCTTGCTAACACTTCTTCAATTGCCACTGGCTCTACTTTTAATAATTCAACAATCTTTTCATCTGGCACTTTTGCTACTACTTTCCGAATCAGAGGAATCCTCACTCCGATAAACGGCCTCTCGCTTGGAATACCCTTCATACTAAACTCACGGTATTCATCATCTGCTAGACTTGCCAATTCTTCTTTGAGCTCTTTATAGTTACGAATTTGATCCATGTCTCCATTATATATTATTTAAGATAGAAACTTTAGCGAACCTTGCATTTGTCGTCAAAACCACTATAATAAACATAATGATTATGAAACAAATCAAACCAATAATTTGGGGTATCGCCATTATCGCTCTTGGCATAATATTTGGCGGCAATGCCCTTGGACTTTTTAGTCTAGATATTTTCTTTGACGGTTGGTGGACGCTATTTATCATCATTCCTAGCGTCGTTAGTTTATTTACGGATAAAGACAAGATTTCGAGCCTCGGATTTATTGCGGTGGGCATTATTTTGCTGCTTGCGGCACAGGATGTTTTTTCTTACGAAGTTGCCTGGAAAGTTATTCTGGCTGTTCTTCTGGTAGCTGTTGGTCTCTCGATAATATTTAGAAGTATTTTAAATAATAAAAATGACAAGGAAGTCGCCAAGAAGATTAAAGATTTAGAAAATGATAAGATTATGGATTCGCAGTTTGCCGCCTTTTCTGGGAATGACCGTGTTTATAAAGACGAGGTCTTTAGCGGTGCTAACGTTGCGGCTATTTTTGGCGGTGTTAACTTGGATCTTAGAGATGCTAAGTTCGAAAAGGATACCGTGATAAAGGCTTTTGCGCTGTTTGGCGGAATTGACATTTTAGTCCCGGCGGATGTAAAAGTGAAGTTAAGGTCTAGTTTTATCTTTGGTGGGATTTCGGACGATCGTAAGTCGGCTACCGAAAAAGGTAAATACACTATTTATATTGATGCCGCTGGTGGATTTGGTGGCGTTACAATTGCGGATAAAAAATAACATAGAGCACTGGTTTTATTAAAATATTTTGACTTGCCGTCAAATATATTAATATACTATTGACTTTTTTAGCTTTGTGTGCTATAATGAAGTTATAATCATAGTTTCGGTGTATGATATACCGGTGACATGAATATAATTACTATGATTTCTAGGAACGTTTACTTGGTTTAGCTTGTAGAAATAACCCTCGCTCTATGCGGGGGCTATTTCGTTGCTTCTAAAAGCTTACTTTTTTATTCAAGAATATACTCTGCATATTCGAGAATCTACTTTTAGCATTTGAGGGGTTATTTTGCGTATTCGACCGCGCGAGTTTCCCTAATTACGTTTACTTTGATAATGCCAGGGTAGCTCATTGTAGCTTCGATTTTATTGGCGATGTCGCGCGCAAGTTTAAGCGCAGAGAGATCGTCGATTTGTTTTGGCTCTACAATTACGCGAATCTCGCGACCGGCCGAGATTGCATAGGCTTTATCGATACCCGGGAAAGAAGTTGCGATGTTCTCAAGATCCTTCATGCGCTCGGCAAAGTTTTCGGCCGAGATATTACGGGCCCCAGGGCGAGCAGCGCTCATGGCGTCCACAATCTTAACGATGATGGCCTCTGGCGTAGTTGGTTCGATATCGTCGTGATGCGCTGCAATGGCGTGAACGACTTCGTCTGGCATGCCATATTTTTTAGCAAGTTCGGCACCAATGTCCGCATGCTTGCCTTCGATTTTGTGAGTTACAGCTTTACCCATGTCGTGCATTAAAGCTGCAGTTTTGGCAATTCTTTTATCGGCGCCAATTTCTTCGGCAATCATGCCGGCCACATGAGCCATCTCTACAGAGTGCAACAGTACGTTTTGTCCATATGAGGTTCTAAACTTTAATTCACCAAGAAGATGAATTAGCTCGCGTGGGATTCCGACTACGCCTACTTCCCTAGCGGCGTCCTCGCCAGCACGAACAACCTCTTTTTCGATCTCTTTTTCAGCCTTTGCTACGGCGTCTTCGATAGAGGCAGGATTAATGCGGCCATCTTTCATCAAGCGCTCCAGCGCGTATCTAGCCACCTGACGCCTAATCGGATCAAACGATGACAATACTACCATGCCGGGAGTGTCATCCACCATAATATCTACGCCGGTTGCGCGCTGAAGAGCCTGGATATTGCGACCTTCTTTACCAATGATTCGGCCTTTCATGTCGTCATCTGGTAATTTAAGCGCAGTGATAGTACGGTCCGCCGTTACCTCGGAGCTCATTCTCTCCATAGCGGTAAGAAGCATAGCCTGAGCGGCTTCATCTATATCATGCTTGATTTCTTTTTGCTCCTTAACAATTAGACCTGCTAAGTCTTGCTTGATATCGTTTTCGGTCATTTTCATGAGCTTTTCGCGAGCATCTTGCTTAGAGAGGCCAGCGATTTTTTCGAGCTTTTCGTGTTGCTTGGTTCGAATGCTGCGGATTTCGTTTTTTAGTTCTTCGATTTCCTTTTCTTCTTTAACGAGACGGTCGGATTTTTTCTCTAGTTGGTCTAGCTTAGAGTCTAGAGTGTTCTCACGCTCGGCTAGGCGATTCTCTGTACGCTTCCATTCCTTGCGGCGTTCGTTTTCTTCGGCTTGGTTTTTCTCGGTGATTCTGGCTGCTTCTTTTTTAGAATTTAGCACAATCTCCGAAGCCTCGCGTTTGGCTTTTCGGATTAAATCGTCCGCTTTCTCCTTGCCGCCGTTTTCTCTAGTTTTGTTGTAGGCCAAAATACCACCAGCCCCAGCGGCTAGACCCACTACAGCGGCAATTATTGGAATTATAATTTCCATAATTTCCTTTCTAATTGTTTTTGCTGGTATTTTTCTCTATACCAGCGGGTTAACAAATAACATCAAATTTAATAAGTTTCCACTCTTTATTATACCATAAATCTAGCGTCATATGGAAATTTTTACATAAAAGTACGCCTATAAGCCACCTTGCAGTTTGGCACTCTTGACTTGCGAGTGCCAGGGCGCTATAATTAAGTATATGGCAAAAAGAGATTATTATGAAGTTTTAGGCGTATCTAAAAACGCATCTGATGACGAAATAAAAAAGGCGTTTCGTAAACTGGCTTTAAAGTACCACCCAGATAAAAATCCTGGTGATAAAGAGGCCGAGGCAAAATTTAAAGAAATTTCCGAAGCACATGAAGTCTTAAGCGACAAACAAAAGCGAGCACGGTACGATCAGTTTGGGCATGCTGGGGTTAATGGTGCTGCAGGTGGTAATCCTTTTGGTGGCGGCAACCCATTCGAGGGTGGTAGCTTTAACTTTAATGGACAGGCCTTTAATTTTGACTTTGGTGGTGGTGGGCTTGACGACATTCTTGGTGGAATATTTGGATTTGGTGGTGCTAGGCGGCCACGAAGAGGGCGCGACTACCAGACTTCACTAACCCTTACTTTTGAGGAAGCTGTTTTTGGAACTACAAAAACAATCAATTTTGATGGCGAAAAGTTGCCCGTTAAGATTCCGGCAGGAATTGATGATGGCGTATCGATTCGCCTGCGCGGTAAGGGCGGCGAGGCTCCTGAGGGTGGTGAGAGGGGTGATCTTTATATCCAAATCCGAGTTCGTCCACATAAGCATCTAACAAGAGAAGGGGCAATTATTCTATCCGAGGAAACCATTAGTATGGTAGATGCGGCCCTGGGATGCGAGATCGAAGTTGAAACCGTAGATGGCAAGGTAACCATGAAGGTTCCGGCTGGAACGGATTCCGGCACTCCGTTTAAGCTATCTGGCCACGGCGTTCCATTTAGGAAGGATGGCGACAGGGGGCCGCATATTGTAACGGTGCTAGTAGAGACCCCAAAAAACTTAAGCAGAAAACAACGAGAGATTTTGGAAGAATTTAGAAATTCTAAAAAACGCAAGTTCTTTTAAGGTTATCTTATAAGAGTGTTGTCTTCGGTTAGGTACATGCTATCATCCTCACAATCATAGAAGTAGTGGGTAAAATCCTCCGGAACGTAGCCTAAACCTCTTATGAACTCATTATACCTATTTAGTGCCCGCTGTTTATCTGCCTCTGAAGCTTTTTTGCAGATGCACATACTATCGCATGAAGAATAGTTAATTCTAATTATAAGATCACTGGAATTATCGCTAGACTTAGCGGTGGTCAACGATAGGTATTCATCGTCGTCGATTTTTAGTTTGCCATGCAGGATTCGTATTATCATCAATAGGATATCCTTCTTATATCCATTCTGCTTATGGTTACATTCAAAATCTCCAAAGATTAGTTGTTCTTTAGGCAAGCACGTTACGGCCACGTTTACGTTTGGCGAAACATATTTATTGTTTCCGCTTGTTGACCATATATGAGCTACTCTGTATGATTGATTTACGGTTGGAACATCCGCAATAAAACTTACATAGTGCACATCTGCGTCTCCATAGTATGCTTCGATTAGGCTTCCTTCGCGAATATCTACTCCATTTTTATCAACAACAATCGTGGGTGAATTTTCGGAAATTGCCTGGTAGATTGAGTATTCTATTGATTCCTTGCCATTATCCGTAATATTACGAATTTCTGAAGTGAGTCCAGTTACTTTGACTTCTAGTTTTGGCTGATTCGATTCTATTATTTGTTTTATTGATAATACGACTACAATAATAAATATAATCTGAATGAATATGGCCGCCGCTATAGTTGGGCTAATTATCTTTCTTGTTTGTCCTTCCATTTTCGCACCTTTACTCCATTTAATTTGATGCCGCCGTTAAAGTCTGGCTGTTCCTTAATCTGCCATCAGTGTATGCGTACTTATATGCTTCGCTAGTATATTCGTCCAGAGACCCGATATGAACACCGGGCCAACCATTTACGGCATCAAATCCACCACATCCGGCCTCGCCTATATATATTTCGTTTTTCTCCTTATTGATTCCCAAAACAACTCCTGTATGTCCATTTTCAGACTCAAATCCGGTGCTAAAAACCGCATATGGTCTTGGCGTCGAACCGCCATCAGTGTAGCCGTCACTAATCAACGTGTCAACGTAGCCATTACCGGAATTGGTGCCAATTCCTGGATGCGCTGTAGTATAGTTGTTAATAAACCACTGCGAAAAAGCAACACAGTTGTTTAGGGTCCCGTCCCTACACTCTGCGTCATATACCCATCCTGGACCAATAATTGAGCCATTCGCAAAGCCGGCGCCATAATCGTCCCTCTTTTTCTTTGATGCCTCATCGACATAGGGCTGCATAAACTTTACAGCTTGTTCGTATGTCATACCACCAGAAATCAATCCAATGCTTTCATCTTCGCAAATCATACAGTTTTGACCATAATAAGTTACTGGGCGCGCCTCATCCGGTACCACATTTTTCAACATGGTTTCTCTATCAATATATACTCCGTTATAAAAATTTTCGCCCTCGGGCCCTGGGCCATAGCTTGTGGCATATCTCGCCCTAGCAGGCCCCATTGATGGATCAAACAAGTAAATTGCCTGTTTTTCTTCGTTGTAATGATCGAAGAAAATATAGTGTCCACCGTAACCAAATTTCGAAGGCCCGTTGTATTTAGGTCCGGTCGTACCGATCAGGATTTTTTTCCCTTGCTTTAAAGCATTAACCAATGTATCCCAGTCTGAATCTAGATAATTTCTACCATTCCAAAACGCATCTTCGGGCTTCATGACCATGCCGGTATAGTTCGTTGATTCCTCTCCCCAATTATTACCGTTTGCCGCACTGCAGACATTGTACCCATCTTTCATCGTAGCCTCAAGAAAACCATTCAGAAGTGCGTCGTCATTGAGACCTTCGCCACTAAACATGTAGTACATTGCAAACATTGACATAATTCCGCACCCATCGCCCATCGTTGAAGAATCTGGGTTTCCTGGACACATTAAATAGTTACTCCATGGGCCGCGCCATTGGTTGAAGTTATGTAGCTCTTTTAATCTTTTTTCGTATGCGGGGTGTTTGTAAGTGGCGATTGCGCAACTAGCTTTACTTTCTACTGCCTCTGCAATCAGGTCGGCTAATAACTGACGGCCTTTAGGTGTTGGGTGTACCGCCATACCATCAGTCGTTGTAATATATTTTTCCGCATCATACCTTACGGCTTCGTTCCAGTCCACAACATACACATTATCGTTATCTGCAGCAAATTTGCGATACATTTTTGCGATAGCATCTGCATTATCCATATCATCGCCATTATATGGGGTAACTAAAAATAATTTACGTTGGCCGATAATACTAATTATTTTTTTGATCAAATCGGCATCGGCTTCAGTTGAATTAGTTCCTAGTTCCCACACGACGTTTTCTTTTAGGGAATTAGCATCGACTTTTAGCTTTTCACACCTAAAGGTCCTGAGGCTATAATCGGCCACTTCACCAGAGCCGGACGCAATTCTTTTTAATATGTCTAGGCCGCCTTCGTCTAAAGGGCATGCGCCCATAGAAGTTGGGTGGCGTGAGCCAACTTTAGACATAAAGGATCCTGGGAATTTACTCTGTAATTCTGCCTCAGATTGCACAGCGATTGAATCCCCGATTAGCGTGATATCGGAGTTCATGCCACTTGTTGCGGTATTTGTTGTCGAATTCGCGGACGAGCCAGGAGAGCACTTAAAATCCTTCAATTCATCGTACACTTTTTCGGCTGTGCGGCCTCTTGCTATATTTTCGGCACTATTAGGCCCATTGAGACATCCGGTGCCACATCTTTCCCATTCACTTGCCCACCAATAAGCTGAGTCCATAGGACTAGAAAAGCTCTTTTCCATATATTCTTTTGTTCTTGGACTAAACGTATCCGAGTCTTCCATCGCAAACTTGACTTCCGCCTCAACTAATTTGGCATATTCGTTTGAACCGATTTTCTTAAGCAGTGTGTCTCCATACGTTGGGTCAGCTCCACTTCCAGGATACATATAGCTAAAACTGTATTCTTTTGAATTCTTAAAATACTTTAGTAAGTCTGGATAATTATCGTTGATATAATGAAGATATGTGCCCAATCCAGAAGTGATGCCAAAAGCACCGACACCTTTTTCGCCATCAAGTCCGCCTCCGTAAATATAATCCCAGCTATACGTTAATGACCCATCGGAGTTCGTTATAGTCCCCTCCCAAGCCACCGGGTTCATGCCGCCTTCGCGCATAAGATTGCCTACAATACCAGCGACTTTTATTGGGTCATCTATATACTGGCTGAGCGCCGACCAATACATTTCTTTGGCCGTATCGCCACAAATTGAAGATGAACCCCCAGTATCAGTACATCCTGGAGCCGCAAAAAAGATATCATTTTGCGAATAGATAATATACTCGTCTTCGGTTAAAGAAGCTAGCTCGTTTGATACTTCCAGCGCATTAACTCTGCCGCCAAAAAATGCCGCTGATGAAAGCATGATCAATAGAGTTATCAAAAGTATACATGGATAGCTACTTATTCTAATACTAGTAAATGTCGTATTTGATTTCATAGTCCTCCAGTCTTAATCCATTACTAATCATTAGTTCGTTTGCAAGGCCCTCACCATCTTTGTCGCTTGGCGCAAGAATCAAGGCTTCTATACAAAGAATTTTATTGCAACCATCTTCAGCGCGTTTAATCGTGATATCCGTAGTTAACGATCTGCCGTGTTCGAGCGTTTCGTATTCGGAATAATTGATGGGTAGTGCTGTCTGATATAGATTATATGCATTCGCGAACCAGGAAATAAATTCCTCCGCAGATTTGTCTTGATCTATAGTAATGTTGTTTGCCGCCGAGGCAATTTGGGATAACTTATAAAATGAGCTGTAGTTTCCGGCTCTAGCATAATAATCAAAGTTCCCCTCATTAGATAAAAAGGTTATTAGATTTGTAACACTATTTCCTTCAACATTAATAATTAATTCCTTTGGTGTCATTTCTTCGTGTGATACTAAGACTTTGTATTCTCCTGGCTTAATTTGATGTGTGCCGCCTATAAAACTCTGCCCATTTAGCGTCACTTCGGCGTCGGACGGAGCTATATTAATTTTTATGGTAGCGTTTTTCTGAGCATTGTCGACAGCAATAATTATTATAATAATAATAATAACCACATTAATAGCTATAGTTAGCTTTATCCATTTGTTGCTAAAAAACTGGCTGAGCGGCGAGCTATTATTCATTTTTAAACTCTGTCCCCCGGATTTGTTGTGATTAGGCTTTCTTCTGTTTTGGAGGCAATAATCTGCATATGAACGTGGTTTTGGCCGGCGAAGAATAAACCTTGACCTACTGGGAAATTAGCTAGGCGCTTTTTTTCTTCCTCTGTTAACTTGAAAACGTCTGCTAGCACGTCGATTGCGGAAACTGATTGTTTAAGCAGGAGTTGCATCGAGGAGTTACCGACAATTGCGCGGCCCATTTTGGTGCTCATAAAATCTTCCACATCTTGCGTTACGGTAGTTAGTCCAAGATAATATTTACGTGCTCTTTTTGCTAGAGAGAATAAGAAATTCGCCGAATCCTCATGTTGCATTAATTGCCACGCCTCGTCCACAATTAGTAAGCGCTTTTTTTGCTCCGCTCTTACTATGTTCCAAATGTGCGAAAGCACGATATACATCGCTACTGGACGGAGTTCATCTTCAAGATCGCGAATATTAAATACCACCATTTGGTTATTAATGTCGATATTTGATTGTTGTGAGAAAATTCCCGCAAAGGTTCCCGTAGTATATTTACGGAGGCGATTAGCAAGATTTGGCCCAGAGCCGCCCATGTGTAGAAGCGTATCATAAAGGTTCATAATAGTTGGTGGAGTGGATTGATGTGTTAATGGGTCCGAAGTAATTCCGACTCTTGCGTAAGTATCAATTAAAGCCTGATCGAGATCAGCTTCTTCATTGGCCGTAAGTGCTGGGACAATTTGCCCACCAGCGGTCATTTGGTTGCCACCAAGCATTAACCTAAGTAACCCGTGGAGAGTTACCAGATTCGCCCGCAATGCATCGTTAGCATCCTCTGAATCTACAACTTTTGGCAAATCAAAAGGATTAATTCGTACGTCCGAGTTTAGGGATAATCTTATATACGAGCCCCCAACTGCTTCGCAGAGCCTTTGATATTCGTTCTCCGGGTCGATGATTAGTATTTCGGCACCAATCATCATAGAGCGAAGAGCTTCCAATTTAACCGTAAATGATTTACCAGCGCCCGATTTTGCAAAGACTACCATATTAGCATTCTCTAGACTAAATCGATCAAAAATCACTAGGCCACTATTATGCATATTGATACCGTACAGAATGCCTTTATCCTGCGTTAGGTCAGCCGAGGTAAATGGAAATGACGTAGAAATGGCACCGGTGTTCATGTTGCGACGGATTTGTAGCTGATCAGTACACTGTGGCATTACCGAGTTTAGCCCCTGCTCTTGTTGAGTGTTAGCTACCTTCGAAAATACCATTTGTTGACCAAAAATGGTTTCTATTTTTTGCTGGACAAACTTTAGTTCATCTAGAGAATCCGCCCATAAAGTGATATATAGACCAAAGCGGAAAAACCTTTCTGCGCCAAGTTGCAACTGATCGCGTAGCTCCTCCGTATCCCGTAGTGCTGCTTCTAGTCCCGGATCGCGTATCTTTCCTTTTTCTGCATTTAAGCTCATCGAGGCTTCTAGCTGTGTTGCTTTTGTGCGAAGGTTTTTCATTACTACGGTAGATTCTACTGGGTAAATATACATAGAAACATCTACAACTTCATCGATATTAATAATTGGAGATATCCAGCCAGTGGAAATTGACCTAGGATAACCGTAAACGTAAATTGTGCGCCCATATTTATTGCCCAATCTAAAATAATCTGAATGGATTTCGATGGCAGACGGCGAAATTAAATCACGCAGAGTATTGGTGCCCTGTTCAAATACTTGCTGTAAGCGTGCAGCCTCCATAGCTTCTCGTTGCGCTTCTATTTCGGCTTGAGTCGGTTGTCGTTTTCTAGCCATTGCCCTCTCCCTTTCTTACATATGTAGTTGCTAATTTTGAAAAGTCGACTAGCGGTTCCCTTATCGCTGTGTCCGGGTTATTAAAATTATAGTAAAGTTGCGCGAGCTCCTTAGTGTTTAGTCTTGCCGAGCTAATCCCAACCTGTGCCAAACCACTCGTTACGGAATCTACGCGGTTGTTTAGTTCTGTTACTGCCTTTTCGTAAGCAGCGGGGTCTATTTTTGCTGCTTCGTTGCCCCTATTTTTTGCAAATGATTTAAAGAAATTCTTGGTTTGCTGAACGATTTTTTCTGCATCGATAGACGTATAATAAGGGATAACTATAAAGAATGACTTGTCCATAATATTCGCTTCCTGTGACAAAATTTCCATAAATTCAATGTAATCGTCCATTAATACACCAAGCAACATATTATCGTTATTGCGACGTATTTCGCTAAGTTGCTCAATGTATGGACCAATATCGACTCGTTGAGAACGAACCAGTATCTGCGTAGTAAAGTTGAGAGAGTTTAAGAATTGCTGGTAGGCATACTCAACTCCTTCGCGTTCTGTTTGGGACATTAAATCAAAATTAATCGATTTACACGCTATAACCGCGCGAAACGATCCGTCCTTCATGATTACCATGTTGTCTCTTAGCTCCGATATAAGCAAGGTTGACTGCGTAGAAGTTGGAGACTCCTTATTTGGAGATACAGGAGCAGCCTTATTGGCGTCGATTGCTGCTGATCCAAGATTGGCCGCGGTGGGATTTTGCAGCATTTGCGACTGTTGCACGTAAGGCTGTTGGGGGTTCATCTGTTGCATTGGCTGCATTGGCTGCACTGATGGCTGCGGATAACCAGTTTGTTGCTGAGCAAAATACTGCGGCTGCTGATTTGGCAAAATAATTTGTGGATTATTGTTTTGATAATCTTGTGGGTTCATAATTTAATGTAACGAAATGTAAACTTCGCCCTCCTTTTCTTTCATTCGATTGGCTTCTTTGGCTATGGTCGCTATAGAAAAATCAGTATTGTTTGCTAAATTAATTATACTAGATTCTGGTAAATTTGTCGCTTCATTTTTGGAGTATTGAGATTTTGTTCTGTTTTGGTTTTCCACGGACTTTTCCATGGCTGCATTTTTTATTTCCTGAATTCTCTGTCTACTATAACTACTACTAGGCAGTTGATCTTCTTTGCCTCTCTTCGCATTAAAGATATCTGCTGGAGGTTGGTGCGACGTCACACCGTTTCCTATTTTGACTTTAGGTAGATTGTCGGCATTCGTCATGGCTCGACGCATTTCATCT
This sequence comes from Candidatus Saccharimonadota bacterium, assembly GCA_016286785.1. GTDB lineage: Bacteria > Patescibacteriota > Saccharimonadia > Saccharimonadales > Saccharimonadaceae > Nanosyncoccus. Next base: position 20,927 of record JAEEUB010000012.1, on the reverse strand, counting down.
ACTACGTTCTTATGTCGCTCATTTTCGTCTTTAGCAATAGCGCTTTCGAGACGTTCAAAGTGTCCGGTTTCAAACATATCATTAGTGGTATTGGCTTCCATTATCAAATCTTCATTTATTCTGCTCCCGCCAATACTATCAATTGCGCGACCTTTCGTATCTACGATGTCAGCCAAAAATGACAACCTGTGTGTAACTTCGTCCCCAGTAATATTTCGTGAGCGGTCGTCATCGTCAACTACCTTTGGTGCCGTGATTTCAACGGTTGATTCACGTTGGCCCGGGGTCCATATGCGATTATGCGGCTTTAGGTAATATGAGATAACTGCTGCTAGATATGTCTCCATCGGTTGATCTTTTTTAATAGGTAAAGCAAGAGCAAGAAGAAGCAATATAAACGGAATTGGTATAATAGCTAGAATTGGAAGAATTTGAAAAAGCGCCACAGCAAGAGCGATTAATCCTGCGGCTATCAATAAATAAACAAATTGCCTAAAGGAAAAAGGGCCAATTAGTTTATCATCGGCCTCTACATCCTGAGGTACTTTATATTGCGCCATATGCTATATATTATAGCATAAACTTCATGAACTTAAAGCACCTTTGATTGTTGTGCCTTTTTATTTAAAACTTTTTGTGCTATTATTTAGATATGATTAAAAAATTCTTAATTATCTTGGCTGTTTCTGTTTCGATAGTGTCCGTTTTTACATTGGCGCCATCGGTCGTGTTTGCACGAGAGGCTCCTGGCACTACGGGGTCAAGTAGCGATGGGAACTCATCTTCTAGTAACGGTAATAGTAATAATTCTTCCGCTTCTGCAGATAATTCCGATTCGAGCAATATTACTGATGGGACGGGGGGTTGTGAACTTCTCCTCGGATTAGTTCCTTGGTATTGCGGTGTCAAGCTCGAAGGTGTTGGCTCGGAGAAAGAATTATCGGATAATATCTGGAAGGCGCTCGCAAACGTGTTGAAAGATTTAGTCGTTATTGCTGCATATCTTATTTTAGGTTTTGTAATCTATGGGGGATACCTTTATATTTTTTCGGGTGGAGAAACAGCTAAAGTCGCAACAGGCAAAAAGACCCTAACTAATGGTTTTATTGGGCTTGCCATCGTTTTGCTAGCGAACATTTTTGTAACTAGTATTCGCGTTGCGCTAGGCGCAAACTTTACTCAAAATTGCTTCTCGACAGAGTGTGTTAATCCAACCGAGATGGTGTCCGAAGCTATTCAATGGAGTGTTGGAATTTGTGGTTTAGTGGCCGCCGCATTCGTGGTCTATGGTGGCATACTATATATTACTTCGTCTGGAGATTCGCAAAAGACGCAACGCGCCAAACAAACAATTTTGTATGCATTAATTGGAATTGCTATCGTCGCTCTCGCCGAAATAATTACCGCCTTTGTAACGAACACGATAAACGGGGCAGCTAATAACGCAAACTCCACTGGCTATAATTATCAAATAATCGCAAAGGAGATACATGAAAAAAATAACTAAACCAATTAAAGCCATCATAATAGCCATGCTTTGTCTTACTTTTAGCGCTAGTCTAACTTTACCATCATTTGCCGATGACGGATTCAAAGGCGACCCATGCGGCAATGGTGTTCCGGCAGAGGTAAAAGCGGCTTCTGGCTGCAACGGAGAGGGTAGCGATCAGATTTCCCATGTGGTCCAAGGGATTCTAAATGCAGTTATAGCTAGCTCTGGTCTAGTTGCCGTGGTTTATATAGTCATAGGAGGCATTAACTATATGACTTCTAGTGGAGATGCCACAAAAGTGCAAAAAGCTCGTCAGACTATCTTATACGCTGTGATAGGCTTAGTGGTCTGCGCTTTAGCCTTTGCGATTGTTAACTTTACGATTGATAAAATTAATTCGAAACCGCAGAGCGAAGAGCAGGAGGCTACGCCGCAGAATGTGACCTAAAAAAAGACATAATGCTTGCATTATTTGAAAAATAGTTATAAAATAAGGTTAAACTAAAAAAGGATAACAATGAAAGAAATAATTTCACAGCTTGCGGTCGTCACCGTGGAAAAGGTTAACGAGACTAGCAATGATAACTTAAAGCAAAATATCACCGATATTATTAATGCCGTTATCGCCGCTCTTGGTATAGTTGCCGTCGTAGTAATTGTTTTAGGTGGTGTTCAATATATGACATCAACGGGAGATTCTACCAAGGTGAAAAAAGCTAAGGATACAATTTTATATGGCATCGTTGGTCTAATCATTTGTGTTTTAGCATATGCTATTGTGAACTTCGTAATTGGAAAACTTGGAGGAGAATAATTATTTACAAAAAATCACCTTTTTAGGGTGATTTTTTGTTGTTTCGTGTTTTCACAGATACAGCATCAAGCTAAGCTTATTGAATTTCGATCTTCTTAGGGGCCTCAGTCTTTTCCTTTTCGAAGGTAATAGTAAGGACGCCATCTTTTAGTTCTGCTTTTACGCTGTTCTCATCCTCACGGACCTGCACCGGAAGAGCGATTGTACGAGAAAACTCTCCCCAATAACATTCTTGAATATGCCACCTGGTTGTTTGCTCATCTTCGCCACCAGACAATACTCCGGAGATAGTTAGGATATTATCAGAAATACTGACGTCTAGATCAGATTTTGAGATTCCCGCAGTGCGAGCTTTTACTACTAGTTTATCGACGGTTTCGTAGACATCTACTGCTAGCTGCCCAGGAAAATCATCGGTATCGTTTGCCCACTCATCTTCAACGACTTCGCTTGGTTCTTCTTCGGTGACCATTTCGCCGCCCAACTCTTCGCCTTCCGTGGGAGCAACTATTTCATCATCTCCCAAGAAAGCTGCAGCGAGGTCATCTTCCATCAGCAAGTCGTCACTGTTTGTACGAGCCATATTTCCTCCACACTTATATTGTTATGCTTTATTATATACCATCACTATTGTAAAATCAAGAGGAATATGGGTTTTATTGTAAAAAATACAACATTTATTAATCCTATAGACCTTATAGCCCCCCATACCTGTAGGGGTTGCGGACGCATCGGTTGCCCACTTTGTGATTGTTGTAAAAATAACATTCTTTTAGCGCATAGAAATATTTGCCCAAATTGTAAATCGGAAAACCTTGCCGGCGTTTGTCAAAAATGTGCGTCGCTTCCTCCGATTTATATGGTTAGCGACAGAGAGTCGCTTGTGGGTGCGTTGATACATGACTACAAGTATTCATCTCTTCGTGCTTTGGCCTTTCCTTTAGCCGAACTAGCAGATGCAGTGCTTCCAAATATCGTTGGTAAAGTTGCAGTGGTTCCCTTGCCTACAATTTCGCGTCATATTCGCGAGCGCGGGTTTGACCATACGCTTTTGATCGCTAAACACCTTGCCAGATTTCACCGAGACTGGGAAGTCCAGTCCATTTTAGAGCGCGCCGGTGATACGGTTCAGGTGGGGACTAGCGAGTCAGTTCGTCGCACGCAGGCCAAGAAGGCTTACAAAACTAAATTAAACTGGATAGCTAACCCTTCTATGACTTATCTGCTGATTGATGATGTTTGGACGACGGGGGCGAGTATGAAAGCCGCACAAAAACTGCTCACAAAAGCCGGAGCTACAAAAACTGCAATGTTAGTTTTAGCCGTTAGCAGAATTAATAATTAAGCTCGTCTTGGTATTATCGTCATCTTCAGAGGATGGAAGAGCCGAGATAATAAAGTTTACTATTGCATATGCTAGAAATGCTATGACCAAACCAATAATTGCATAAAGAATTGTGTTTTTTGCGTCGGTAACTTTTTTAGCATCGCCACCCGAGATAACATATTTTATGCCGCCGAAAATTAGCATAATAACAGCTATCACACCAACAATATAAAGAATAGTATTTGTGACCTGCTTAAATACCCCGGTACCACCAAATAGGTTTTCTGGACAACCGTCGCATCTGGCAGCATTCGCCCCCTCCTTTAACGTAAGCGCAGAAACACTTTGCGTTCCAACCAGAACAAGTATTCCTATTAGCAATAATGAAGGTAAAACAATTTTCAAATATTTTCTCATGGTTTTATTATATCATAACTAGTTAAAAATCAAAAAATATATGGTACAATAGTTTTACACGGAGGGTTACCCAAGTGGCTGAAGGGGACGGTTTGCTAAATCGTTAGTCTGGAGTGATCTGGAGCGGGAGTTCGAATCTCCCACCCTCCGCCAATTCCTGGCGGAATTGCATTAAAAAACGAGATTCGGTTCTCATTTCATTCGGAGCGAATCTCCCACCCTCCGCCAATTCCTGGCGGAATTGCATTAAAAAACGAGAGCGATATTTCGCTATACGTAGAGAAAAACTAAAAAGACTCTACGAGATGTGTGTTATAATAAGCTTATGGTAAAAAACCAACAAACCATTACCTGGGAAGCAGAGGAATATTTAATGCATGAGCACAATATTGCTTGGTATTTTGGACTACTGATAGTTACGACTGGACTTGTGGTTTTGGCAATTTGGCTACGATGGTGGACTTTTTTAATTTTGATAGTACTGAGCGTAATGACAATTTTAATATCCTCGCTTCGTCCACCACGAAAGATTAAATATGTTCTTGATTATAATAGCCTTACAGAGGGAAAGCTAACACACCATTTTGATGAGTTTAGAGCTTTTGGCATCATGAAGGAAGGTTCGCATTATTCTGCCGTTTTAATACCTAAAAAACGTTTTTCCATCAATGTGAAAGTTTATTTCCCCACTGGTAGTGGCGAAGCAATCGTAGATGCTCTTGGCGCACGTTTGCCGATGGAAGAAGTGAAACTAGATTTCCTAGATAAAATTGTAAACTTCTTGCGTATTTAAAAAAGTATGCTAAAATTAACATAAGTATAATGTAAAGGTGGGCAATAAAATGGACCAAAATCAGACCGTAGATAACGATCTACAAAGAGCAATAGATAACATAACTAATACGACTAATGTGGACCCAGTTTTTTCGGACCCTGTTGCTGCGCCATCATCAGTGCCAGAAGGGGATACTGGTGAATTGGGTGATCCAGTTGGACCTTTCCCTGAGCCCAAGGTTGAAATGGTTGCGCCAGCCCCAGAGCCGATTGCTCCGCTTGAGGCCATGGATATTCCGCAACTTAATAATCTGCCGCCAGCCCCACAAGATACATTGCCTGTATCACCTGAGCCAGCCGAAGTTGCGACTAGCACAGTTGAACCAGAATTACCAGCTTCTACCGGTGAGACATCTGCACCAGATTATGGCGAGACAAATAGCGGAACTCTTAGCGTAAAGCAAATTAAGGAGGCGGCCCTCAGAGATTTGGCCCCGATACTTGGAAACTTAGATCTTGACCCTACGCAAAAATTCAATATATACAAGAATATATTTGAAGAATTGCGCGATTACTCGGTACTTGAGTCTGCTTACCGCGCCGCAAAAGATATGACAGATGGCGGAGAACGAGCCAAGGCCTTACTCTACGTAGTCGAAGCAATCGACAAGATGTAACTAATAAAAATAATCGGCAGTGCATGCCGATTATTTTTTTGCCAAGTTGGAGCTACCTAGAATTTTGAGAAAATATTTTTTATAAAGCTGAAACCAGATTTTGAGTTCTTTGCTTTTTTGCTCTTTTTGGTACGAGATGGTTCGAGCTCAGAAGTCTCAGCAGCCATCAGCGCAAGACCAACCGCGGTGGCGAATTCGGGTTTTTCGATCGATTCGGCAACGCCATTTAAGCCTTTTGGAGTACCGATTTTAACAGCAGCCTCTAGGGCGTCTTTTGCAAACAAATCGATATCACGCATTTTTGCACCACCACCTACAAGAACAATTCCTTCTGGTAAGCGCTGATCGTACTTGGCGGCTTTAAGCTTTTTTCTGACTTCTCCGAAGATTTCGTCGAGGCGGGCTTTAGCTACTTCTTCGACTTCCTTGCGATCAAATACGCGCTCGCCCTTTTTGCCAACTTTGATAGCTGGACTTTTTTCTGCGTTAAAGTCACCAGTAATAAAATTGACTTTGATTTCTTCGGCTAACTCTGGCTCGATTGCAAGAACGATAGCAAGATCGTTGGTAAGATTGTTGGAGCCGGCAGGGATTACACCTACGTATTGCAAGTCACCTTCTTCATAAATAGCTACAGAAGTTGTAGCGGCGCCAAGATCCACTACGGCTACGCCATTTTCTTTTTGACGATCCGTTAAAACTGCTTTGGCGGCTGCCACTACGCTAGGTATTAGACGATGAGCCTTTACGTCGGCAGACATAGTAGCACGACGCAAGTTTTCGCAATTTGGGGTTAATGCCGAAACTACACAGGCACGCATCTCGAGCCTGGCACCTGCCATTCCGATAGGGTCTTTAATTCCCCCTTGCCCATCTAGGGCGTATTCTAACGGAACTACGTCAAGTACGTCACGATTAGCTGGAATTCTGCCGGTTACGGCTACATCTTCGACACGGGCTAGATCTTCGTCATTTATCTCGTGATCGGCCGCACCAACAGCAATCATTCCCTCGGTATGTGTTGACATTACAGTAGAACCATTGATTGAGACGTAAGCATCTCGCACATCGTATCCACCCATACGCTCGGCGTCCCCCAACATTTTATCAATTGCTTCGGCTGGACCATTAAGATTGGCCGGGATACCCTTTCGCATGCCAGATGATTTCCCCTCGTTGTATCCTACGATTGACACCTCTCCGTTTTTTGAGACAGTAGCAATCACTGCGCGGACATTTTCTGTTCCGACATCAAGACCAGTGACAAAATTCTTATTATCATCCATAAGCTTATTATATCATAATTAGTGTTTACCTTATAATTTTGGCGACTTCAAGAAGAGCTAAATCGCATAAAATGATACTTCGTTAATTAGAGGCAAATTACGTCCACGCCAACTGGCACGAACTTCGCCACGCTCGCCGAGCGCCATTATGGTGGGATACTCTACAATATCGTAGGCTTCGCAAAAGCCAGGAGCCGTATCCGGATCTATTACCTCAATTTCGTGGCCTGTTCGGCGACGAAAATCTTCTAGCCATTCGCTAACTGTTCGCGAATAATCCTGATTATCTCTATAAACACAGACTAATCTCATTTTTTGTTTTTCTGTTCCTTTAAAATATCCTCAAAGTCTTCAAGGGTTTTAAATTCACGAAAAACTGATGCAAAACGGACATAGGCGACTTCATTAACATCTGCTAGTACTTCGAGAATGGCTTCGCCAATCTGCTTAGATGTTATTTGATCAACGCCGTAACCGTATAGAATATCCGAGACACGATTTACGACTTCTTCTACTTCGAGCTCGGAATCAAAGAACTTACCTACGCTGCGACGAACAGCCAAGATTAGTTTGTCTCGGTCAAAGATTTCTTTATTACCGCTTCGTTTTAAAACCGTGAGCTGCGGCATCTCGATTCTCTCATAGGTGGTAAACCTATGCCCATCGGCCGTCTCACGACGGCGGCGTATCATGGTGCCATCAACAGTTTCACGACTTTCTAGAACTTTACTATCGCCGATATGAAATTCGCGCATTGCTTTCATTAGCTATTCTTTTTCTTCCTGTTTTTTAGTCTATCTCTAAGTGATGGAGGAATATCCATGTCATCATCACTTTCGTGAGCAGGTTCTTCTACGGGCTCGTTTTTAATGGAATCCCACATGTTGGATTTGTTATCCGCCGCAAAATCCTTAGCTTCGGCTTCTGGTTTTTCGTCGGTGAAGTCGGTTTCGGGACGATTGTTTGCTTCTTCGTTAAAATAGTCTGAATCAAAGCCGGTAGCTACTACTGTTACGACAATTTCATCCTCTAGTTCTGGGCGGATGGAGGCACCAAAGATGATATTAGCATCTGGAGATACTGAACCAGTGATTACCTCGGCGGCTTCTTGAACTTCGCTCATGGACATATCGTATCCGCCAGCTACAGAGAACAGTACGCCGCGAGCGCCTTCGATTTTAACTTCAAGAAGTGGTGATTCTACAGCTTGCTGGGCGGCCACAACGGCACGATTTTCCCCTGCGGCTCTACCAATACCCATAAGAGCTGAACCGGCGTTTTTCATGATGGCCTTGACATCGGCAAAGTCTAGGTTGATTAAGGAATGCTCAGTAATTAATTCTGAGATACCTTGTACGCCTTGACGTAGTACATCGTCAGCAATCTTGAACGTTTCAAGAAGTGGGGTGCGCGGGTCGATAGTTTGAAGTAAACGATCGTTAGGAATAGTAATTAGCGCATCAACCTGACGGGCCAATTTATCGATAGCTACCTCTGCATTAGCCTTACGACGAGCACCCTCAAAGGTAAATGGCTTAGTAGCAACACCAACGGTTAGAATGTCTTTTTTGCGTGCCTCCTCTGCAACGATTGGACCAGCACCCGAGCCCGTGCCGCCACCAGCGCCTAAAGTAATAAATGCCATATCGGCACCTTCTAGGGCTTTACTGATCGCTTCCCGCCCTTCTTCGGCTGCCTCGCGGCCTTTTTCTGGATCGCCGCCGGCGCCTAGACCTTTTCCGATATGGACTTTAACATCGGCTGGTGAGTGATGAAGCGCCTGCGCATCTGTATTAATTGCTACAAATTCCACACCAGAAAGACCCACCTCCTTCATGCGCTCAACTGCCGAACCACCGGCACCACCAACACCTACTACTTTGATACTGGCTTGACTTTCCACCTCTGTAGGTTTAACTTCTGGCATAATATTATCCTCGCTTTAAATATGATTTTATTATATACCTATTTCATCTCTAAATCAAGGGGGATTATAAAGAGGTCTGACGTTGAAGGTTTGTTATTTTTTCTAAAACAGAAAGATAATCCGGATCATCTTCAGGCATCCCTTCGAGTTGTTGTTTTAATGCCCTAATTTCTTGTTTTTTTAATTCCTCCTGATATCTAGCTAATAATTCGCCGGCTTCTTGCTCGGAGTCGTAGCCCTTTAAATCTTCATGCTCCTGGTTAAAAATCAGTTCAAGCTCGGACAGTTTTACTTCGTCATCTGGAATTTCTAATGGTATTTGAGTTTTAGAAACACCACCGTAGATTTTGACTGCAAGCAGGGAGTTCTCTAGTTTTTTTAGTTCGTCGCTTTTTGCTTCGGTTTGGGGTTTTTTAAGGAATTTCTTGGTTGGGAACGAAAGTTTTTCGTCTAGGCGTTTGCCTTTTTCTCGTAAAATCTCCAGTTCTACGCCTAGTTTTTCGGCTATTTTTTTCTCGTAGCTGGCGCGTTCGATTTCGTCTTTGATGTAGGATAATAGCTTTAGGGCCACATCAGAATACTTGCGTTTTCCCGGAGCGGTGGCAAGATCCAAGTCTTCTTCATATTTTGAGAGCAACCAGTCTACAGCTGGTATTCTGTGATTTACCGCTTCTTGCCACAGTTTAGGGTCTTTTTGAATTAGCTCGTCTGGGTCTTTGGCGCCGTGATAGTCAGAGATGACAGTAAGATCAATTCCGAGGTCACCTGCCATCATAATCGCACGTTCTGTAGCTTTGACTCCGGCAGCATCTCTATCGTAGGCCAAACGAATATCAGATGTTAGACGCGAAAGAGCCTTAAGGTGCTGCTCGGTCATGGCGGTGCCAGAAGTAGCAACAGCTTCTTTTACCCCCGCCTGATGGGATGAAATCACGTCCATATTTCCTTCAACAATCACTACATACCCGCTGCGGCGAATAAACTCTTTAGCCTGATAAAGTCCAAAAATAAACTTAGATTTGTTAAATAATAGAGTTTCGGGGGTGTTTAAATATTTTGGTTCAGATTTGCCTGTAACACGAGCAGTAAAACCAATTACGCTACCCGTGGTATCTATAAACGGAACGGTCATGCGGTCTCTAAACAAGTCAGTCTTAAAACGATTAAGTAGGCCGGCAGTATCAAGTTCGTCTATAGTAAATCCGCGTCTAACTAAAACATTAAGTAATGCTTTGCCGCTGCTTGGCGCGTAGCCAATCTTAAACTCCTGGACCGTGGCTCGGTGCAGATTACGCTTATAAAAAACGTATTCGCCTACGGCTTTGTTTTTAACTAAACATGCTTGATAATATTTAGTGGCGAGAGCGAGGGCTTCCCTGGCGCGATTTTTTTTGCGAGTTACGGCCGGATCGCCACCGCGATATTTAGTTAAATCTACTCCGGCTTGAGCGGCGAGTTTTTCCATGGCTTCTTTAAAGCTAATTCCCTCCACTTCCATCACAAAACTAAAAATATCTCCGCCTTTGTTGGCCGAAAAATCATGCCAGATGCCTTTTTCTGGCGAGACCATAAAACTGGGAGTTTTGTCGACACCCCAAGGAGAATGACCTTTTAGATTTCGGCCAGCTCGTTTTAGCTCTACGTACTGCCCCACCACATCCTCAATCGCGAGCCGAGATTTGATCTCCTCTTTCGCGTCGTTCATATAGATAGTATAACACACCGGTATTGTGCTATAATAGACGTAGTATGGACGGGCAAGAATATCTAACACAAATTTCGGCCGAAAACAGGCCAATTAAAAAAAGTAAACGTAGCATTTTTACTTCGAAGTATTTTGTATTAGGCATAACTACATTAATTCTTTTAATTATTATTATAATAATTGGCACAATAATTAAAGCTAGTAAAGGCGATGTAAAAAATGATTCGTACGCTTTGCTACTCCATGTCGGGAATACCTCCGAACAAATACATACTTACCAGCCAGAAGTTAAATCTTCGTATTTAAGGTCTAGTAGCGCTTCGTTATATGGAGTATTAACTAATACTAAAAAAACATTAACTGATTATTTGGTAGAAAAATATAATTATAGTGAGGGCAAGATTGACAAAAACTTGATTGATGAAGCTGATTTAAATAAAGAAGAATTAAACACTGATTTATTTGAAGCTAAAATTAACGGCACTCTCGATAGAATTTATGCACACAAGATGGCCTACGAAATTTCGATTTTAACTAGCGAAGAGACTAAAATTATAAATACGACAGACGATTCTAGGTTAAAAGAAATTCTTACGACCTCGAAGGATGGACTTGATGTTTTGTACGAAAATTTTAATAGTTTTTCGGAAGCCAAATAACGAAAGGAGAAACAAATGGCAGAGGATAAGAAAGAAGAAAAGAAAACTTTAAAAGAGGAATTTATAGAGTTTATTAATCGTGGGTCGGTTGTAGATTTGGCCGTAGGTGTAGTAGTGGGTGGTGCGTTTACTGCGATTGTTAACTCTCTTGTTAATGACATAGTTATGCCGATTGTAGGTCTATTAGTTGGTGGCGTAGATTTTACAGGGCTCGCCATTAGGATTCCAAATTTCTTTGGAACTGGCGATGAAGCAGTGATTGCTTATGGCAATTTTATCCAAAACGTAATCGAATTTCTGATTATTGCGTGCGTGATCTTTATGATTATTAAGGCGATGAATCGATTTAACGAAAAACGCGATGCGGCCAAAGCAAAGCGCGCTAGCGAAAAGAAGACCGACGAAAAAGCTTCAAACAAAAAATCTGAAAAAAAGTAAATAGAGGCTCTTTGGGGCCTTTATTAGACAGTTAGATTATAACTTAGGCGAATTAAATCTTCTAGTTCGCGGGGGGTTAGTTGGCCAGCTAAGACAATTTCTATACCTCCGTGCCCATAATAGCGTGATTCCATTACTGATTCGTATTTTTCTTTAAGGAGTGCGGAAAGCTTGGCGTCGCAACGTATTTCGATAGTATTACGATGCAGAACCAAAAAAGCCATTTTGCCCTTATAGTAAATGTCGCGATCCTTTTCGCTTTTTACGGTATATTCGCCAATACCGCTTACTTTAGAAACGTCAAGTACCATTTTAACTCCTCTATTGAACCTTGGATATCGTCGAGCGCACGATGATGGTCGGGTTTTACAAATCTTTTATTTAGGGCGTTTTCAAAATAAATCTTCCAGGCCGAAACATCTAGCATGCGGTAATGCAAAAGTTTGTTTAGTTCTGGCATTTCGTTTTCGATGAATTTACGGTCTTGATGGATGGAATTGCCAGATAGATATATGGTTTTTCCAAAGTTTTTCTTAATGAAAGAAATTAGTTCTTTTTCAACTTCAGATACTGGCCTGCCGGAGGCGTTTTGAACCATTAAAGCTTCTTTAGATTCCTTATTCTTTTCCCAAAAATCTCCCACCATTCTGGATTTAATCAGCTTTTCATCAACTTTTGTGACTGCCTCAAAATGAGCTATCTCGTTTAAATCCATATCAGTAGCAATTGCGGCCACCTCCAAAATCTTATCTTTGGTCGGATCCAGGCCGGTCATTTCAAGATCGAGCCAAAGTAATTTAGCCTTTTTCATAGATTTATTATAGCATATCTCTAATAGTCGTAGCCTGGCCTATACTCTTTCATATCGTTCTTCCACGAGTTTGGCTCATACACAGTGCCAGTAAACCAAATGGCGCCATTTTCCCGATCACGGATAACGAACAAGAATGGGCGATTGATTTTGATAGTAATAGGTTGGGGTCGAGGTCCGTAGTTGGCAATAGCCGCCTCCCTCATTGCGAATGCAGTGACTGCGGCTGCTTTAATACCATCTTCGGAAAAATCAATATTAGCTTTATGTACTGCTTTATTGATATATAGAGGGAAAGACGCCATTTTCGAAAAATCTGCCGAATCACTATTAAATGCCGCTTGAATACCCATAGTTTTAAGATTATTTTCGAAATCTAGCTTGTAATCGAATTTAAATTTAGGAATGAAGAGTTTTACTCCGTGTTCTGGCGTGGCGGCAGATATAGAGTTATCGAGGATGGCATTAATATCGGAAATAGAAGTATTATTGATATATTCGTTGAGATTGCCAGAAGGCATTATTGCAGAGAATTCCAACTCAGTATTGGAGCTGGATGCAAGCGGTAAGGTGATGGATTTCATTTTTTCGTCGGCAAAGTATTTCATGTCTTCGTTATAGTATTGATTTTGCATCATAGTAGCTTCTATATTAGTACCATCTTGCTTAACAAAGTTCATTCCATAAGTTTTATCGGTTCGGAATTTATATTTCCAATCCATTTTGATAGCAAGAGCATTCGCGAGGACCATCCTAAGTTCGGAACTTGATTCAATACCAATACTATCAATGAGCTTGAAAGTTTTTTCTGAAACCCAGTTGTTCATTTTTTCGTTGGATGCAAAATTATCGTAAATAACTTCTCCACCATACTTGTCCCGAATTAGATCCGTATATGATGAAAGGACTTTATCTTTAAAGGTATCGCGAATAAAAATAGCGTTAGCTAAAGATGTTTTATTATCATTTTGATATTTAGGTATTTCGGCGTCACCGAGAACAGCGTCGATTTCGGCCTTGGTAGCGCCGTTTGCTCCGGCACTAAGAAGAGCTAGACCATTGCGAATGGAAAGTGGGCTATAAATAAGGTTTTGATGGTTGGTTTCTAGTTTAAGAAAGTTAAAATCATTGTCATTGTTCATGCGCTTATTATATCACGAAAGGTGTTTTTTCTACATTTCTTTTTCTACATTTCTGATGGGATAGCAATTCCCAGGAGGTTTAAGCCGTGGGCGATAGTATCTAGATAGGCCTTAACTAGTTTTATGCGAAACATTTCTTTTTTATCGCCGATTACGGCACAGTTTTCGTAAAATCTTGAAAACTCTTGGGCTAGCTCGTAGAGGTAATTTGCAATTTTGTGCGGAGCCATTTCTTCTACCGCACCATCTAGCACGGGCTTGTATTCTAGAATCTTTTTCATTAATGCTTTTTCGCTAGGTTCAAAGTTAGATTCCTGCGAGACTAGATTGCTTTGATTATCTTGGTCTTTTACGGAGGATTTGTCTAGAATTTTTTTAGCACGAACGGCAGAATACAAAAGGTAGGGGCCAGAGTTTCCCGTCATTTTAACGGATTCTTTAGGATCAAAGACAATGTTGCCACCCATTTTGTATTTCAAAAAGGCATACTTTACTGCCGCTAAAGAAACTTTGTCGTCGGTAGAGTTGTACTCATTTTTTAGCTCGTTCTTTACTAGATTAATCACGTCTACGGCTTTTAGGAAGTTCCCTTTTCTAGAAGACATCTTAACATTGCCTGGTAATTTAACTAAGCCATGCGTTAGGTGAGTTGTTCTTGCTACGAGCTCGGGGGCAAATTGCTCGATCGATTTATAGACCACTTTCATGTATTCTAGCTGCTCGGAACCAGTAATGATGATGGATTTATCAAAATGATAATCGTTCCATTTTGTTTGCACTAGGCCAACGTCTTTCGCTTCGTAGGTTGGAATCCCTTCGCCGTTGATAAATACTCTGGTATGAAGACCGTATTTCTCACCATTAAATATGACCGCTGCGCCGCTCATTTCGTAGACGCCGTTTTTAAGTTGTTCCTTAACGGTTTTTAGTCCGAGGCCGGCTACCGTAGATTCTGGATAGTACTTATCGAATTTTACCCCAATGGAATTATAAAACTGCTCAAAGTAGTCATACGACAATTCCCTTCCTCGCCAGTATAGCTCGGCGACTGGAGAATCGTGAAGTTTTTCGGTATTAATCTTGTAGATTTCTTTATTTAGCTTAGTAATTTCTTGTTTGGCGGATTCGTCGTCTTCGTAATCAGCAGTACCTTCAACGTAGCATTTAGCAATATCGTCTATTTTTAGGTTTTCAAATTTCTTTTTTTGTAAAGCATACATGGTTTTTGCCACATGCAGACCGACGTCGCCGCCATAGTTGGCTCTAACAACTTTAGCACCCGCGTATTCGAATAGTTTACCAATAGAATCACCGACAATTGAAGTGTAAAGATGGCCAACATGAAGTACTTTAAATGGATTCGGATCAGAAAACTCGCAAATTACGACCTTGTCTTTGTACTGGGTAGATTTAATGCTTTTTAAAAAGTCATGATTTAGGCTATCGATTGAATTTAACAAATAATCGCTTGGTAAAACAAAATTCAAAAAACCTGGTCTAGAGACGGAAACATCTAGAAAAGGACAATCTGAGGATGGGGTTAAAATATTGAGTTGATTTTTTATTTCTTCGGCGATTTCTATGGGAGATTTATGCAGGGTTCCGGCAAGTTTTAATGGGGCATTAGAGGAATAATCTGCGTTTACGTTTGCGGGGGCTGGAGTAATATCGGCCTCAAAATCTAAATCGTATAGTTTTTTGATTAAAGCTTTTAGTCGTTTCTGTATCTCTTGCATAGGATAATTATACCATAATTACAGAGATATGTTATAATGAGAGGAGCTGCGGGTATCGTATAGCGGCTATTATGTATCCTTCCCAAGGATGAGATCAGGGTCCGACTCCCTGTACCCGCACCAAAAAAGTAAAAATTGTATAGATTAATTATTTGTTACAAGCAAAAACCGCATCTCTGTAGTTTTAGTATTCAAGCATTAAGTTGCAAATCATACCAATCATCAACGTCACTAATTAACCATTCTAATGCCCTTCTACGTTCAAGCACATTGGATGGATTAAGATTATCGGCACTTGTGCTTGGATTAACCTTTTTGTCGTTTATAACCCAATGATATTTATAATATAAATCATACATATCAAGTATTTCTTCAACGCTCCTTAATTTACATTTGCTTCTAAATTCATCAAACGAATTATTATTCATAACAAATGAAATAGCCATACTGCAATCACATAATTCAGCAGCATTTGTTATATCATTAACCAAACCGAGCGCCCAACACAAAGTCCAATATGATTCATAAGCCCAATCCATATCAATCGGATCCTGATCTGTATAGGTTCCTTCAATAATTCTTTTTTCCTTAGAGTTCAAACTATCTTCGACACCAAATTTTTTATACAAAGATTTTATATATTCAAAATCATCTTTATATTCATCACTCTTTATATCTTTTCCGTTATTAATATCACATGCAACTTGTATTGTTATTAAACTGGCAATGGCTCTTTTACATATTTCATCAACACTTTTAATTCTTATATTTTGTTCATTTTTACCACTAACAAGTTTATCATTCGTGGTAATTCCAAATTGTTCTAATACTTTATTATTTTTTATTCTTCTATTTTTTTCTTTTTCATTTTCAATACTTGGAGTTTCTTTTAGGCAATCATGATTGCTTACCATATAATTAATAGTTTCTTGATACTGCACTTCGCCAATAGTAAGCAATTTAATTGTATTATCTTGAACAGCAAAATAGAATGATTTTCCTTTGCACGAAATCTTTAAAAGCCCCTCTGCTATCCTATCAGCTTTAGCAAACAAATAGCCAAAGTTAACATTAACATCTGTTAAATCATTCTCATTTATTAATTTATTATCTAATAGCACCGCAACAACGGTATTACTTATGTTCTCTTTTAACTTTTTATCATTAATTAGGTTTTCTTCCATTAAAGTAATCCTTCCTACCACTTATTATACTTCACATTTTAACTATTATCTTAATTCCTTATTTTCTTCTTCTAGTTCCTTTAGACTTTTCTCTGGAGTTATGCCTAATAAGAATAAATAATGGGGTTAGCTATGGTATAATAATGAGGTACGAACTTCATAAAGAATCGTGCACCAAAAATAAGTCCCAAAGGGACTTACTTTTTATTTGATATGATGCAAGAGGAGAATCCGCATTGCAAAATCTTGCTTTCTATGTCTACACAGATAAAAGTATGCCCCCGCCTAAAAGCGGGGGCCTTCCTGGCGCGTAAGCGTCAGGGTCGAGCAATGCGGGTTTGATTTGAATTCCATTTGCAATCCTAAAAGGACTGCGCGCCTTGAATTCTCCTCATTTTATCGGACGACCCACGCGCCCACCTGACCCTTTTATCTGCTCATCTCCTCGGCGATGGAGGTGAGGATGTCCTTCCCATCCGCTCTTGATGTTTTCCGTCCCCCTCGTAGGACAAGGCGAGGAGAAACCACCAAGAGCGTACATAACGCTCCACCCATCTGGCGTCAGGCCACCATTTGAGTGTTACTTGAGCACACATCATTTAATTTGTCAATAGCAAAAACAAAAAATCTCTATTTTTCAAATTTATGTCTTTTTCTATCTTTTTTCTGCGTCTCGTAATTCAATATACTCTTGAATCTTATTCTCATCTTGAAGCGTTTCGAAACGTTTATCGAACTCCGTAAATGGAACTTTGATCGAAACAAAATTAACCTCGGCGTCGTTCTTTTTGATTAGTTTTACAAAATAATATCCGTCTCCATTCATGGAAATAAACTTACCGCTACTTTGGCCGGGTTCTAGCTTCATGGCTTCGGTGGCGCGGCCGCCGTCAATGTTTTTGCTATCTACTAGGCCGCCGGTTTCCTGGTAAATAACACTTTCACCTAATTGCTCGGCTACCTGCTTGTAGTCGTTTTCATTCTCGGCCAGTTGGCGTTCGACCTCGCCTGCGATACGATTTGCATTTTCATCAATCGCAACGCTAACTTCTGATTTTAAGAGTGATAGATAGAGCATGTGCTCGTATTCGCCTTTGTCTAAGCTAAAATTGTCGTTAATGATCTTTAAAAATCCTTCTTCGCTACGGTCGATACCGCCGATTTTGAGATGACGGTCGAATTCTGATTTAATCTGTTCATTTGAGATATTGATATTCAAATCTTTAGCTAGCGCGGCAGCAAAAGAGTATTTTTCGGCTTCGGTAAGGGCTACGCGCTTATATTTGGCGCGCAGAGCCTCGGCCGAGCTTTGGTCGAATTGGCTGCCAGATTGGCGCTCGATAGACGAAATACTACTACGATAAAGCATTAAATAGTCGGAAAAAGGTACGCCGGCCGATTCGACGCTCGCTACGGAGACAGGGACAACCTTAGTGATGCGATAAAGGGGATCGTCTGTCATACCTAGACGATAGAGTGCAAGCCAAATACCAACAACAATCATTGCCAGAATTACAAATGCAATCAGGATGGTGTTTACAACGATGCGGTGTTTCGTCCACTGCAAAGGGTATTTGAATTTGCGGCCAGTGGCCAGTACCTCTTCGCGACGCTCCTCCACTTTTTCCTGTTCGGATTGTTTCTTCTCTTTTTTCTTCGATAGTTTCATGTTATAATAATTATAGCATATTTTGGCTCCGTAGCTCAATGGATAGAGCGGCTCCGTCCTAAGGAGAAGGTTGTGCGTTCGACTCGCGCCGGGGCTACCATTTTTTTATGTGTTCAAAAAGTTGCGAGTCGAACCGATGGTGCGACTCGCGCCGGGGCTACCATTTTTTATTTGCTCAAAAAATCACGAGTCGAACCGATGGTGCGACTCGCGCCGGGGCTACCATTTTTTTATGGATTTATTCTTCATCTGGCAGAGTTAGGACCTCGTAGCCGTCTTTTGTGACGAGGATTGTATGCTCACAGTGACAACCGGTGGAACCGTCTTTCATCTTGACACTCCAGCCGTCGTCCTTATCTACGTAATTAGTGGGTTTACCAAGGCAGGACATTGGCTCAATACAAATAGTATCGCCTTCGACCAGTTTATAACCGTGGCCCTTTTTGCCATAGTTTGGAACCTCGGGGGCCTGATGCATGGTTTTATCGATACCGTGGCCAATATAGTTTTCGATAACGCCAAGGTGGCCTTTTCTTAAGACAGTTTCTACAGCGTGGCCGATGTCGCCGATGTGGGCTCCGGGCCTAACTTGTTCGATACCGGCCCAAAGTGATTCTTCGGTTACGGCAATCATTCTTTTGACCGCGGGCGAACCAACGTTCCCTACTAACATAGTAAAAGCGGAATCGGTGAAATAGCCTTTGTAGCCAATAACAAGGTCAAAGGAAACTTTGTCGCCTTCTTCTAATGGTTCGTCTTTTGGGGCGCCGTGGACTAGTTCGTCGTTTACAGAAATACAGATTGCGCCGGGGAATTTTTCCTCTAAGGAGTCGTAGGCAACGGTGGCTCCGCGCGCTACGATTTCTTTGCGAACCCAGGCGTCTACTTCTTTGCCCGTCATGCCGGGTTTAACGTAGCTTTTTAAATCTCTTAGCAGGTTCCCCATGATTTTTCCGCCTTCACGCATGGCGATGATTTTTTCTTTAAGGGTTTTAGGGTCGGAGTTTTCTTTATTCACCATAGCTTTTCTCGATTTCTCCGCCGTTTACATCGTTACTTTGCGGCGTGGCGCCAGGGACAATTCTTTTTATAATTTCTACTAGGCGACTAGTTACTTCTTCTACTGAGCCTACGCCATTTACATGCTCAATTGGGATGTTTTTTTCCTCTAGTAGAGGTAAGATAAGGTCGATATTCTGTTCAAAAACCTCGAAACGGCGGTTAATGCTGTCTTTTTCTAGATCATCGTCGCGGCCGCGCAAGGCTAATCTTTCGTATAGCTCTTCTTTTGGCACCTCAAGAATAATGGCGCCTTCGATTTTTTCTGCCATATTGTTTACAAGATACTCGGCCTGCACAACATCCCTTGGGTAGCCGTCTAGAATAACATTAAAACCTTCTAGTTCGGCTTTCTTAATTTGATTATTCATGAGTTCGATCACCTTTTCGTCTGGGACTAGTTCGCCACAGTCGGTAATCTCTTTAAACTTGCCGGTCTGGCGGATTGCTTCGCCTACTGATAGCCAACGCCAACCAAAGATTTCGGACAACGCTTTGCCCTGGGTGCCCTTGCCGGAGCCGGCTAAACCAAATAGTATTATCATTTAATCTCCTTTCCCTTATTATATCACGCACGCATCAAAAATCCCCCTGATGGGGGATTATTTACTTAAGTCCTAGTTTAATGCGTTCGGTTTTTTCGGCCTTACGTGCTTCGCGGATGATAGCTTTTAGACGGCGTTCGCGCTTAGAGATAGGCTTACTAAAACGCATTTGCGACTTCTTTAGAGGCATCATACCACTTTGGAGGACTTTGCGATTAAAACGACGAATGATGTTCTCGTTTGCTTCGCCCTGATCTTTTCTAGTTACTTTAATTGACATATCACGGTGTATTATAGCATAGGTGGTGGAAAAAGACAAGGGTTAGTGGAGGCGGGGGCTGGCAGGGATGGACGGTGGCTTTTGTGTGGATAGATGGTGCTTTAGTTGAGATATTACGGATTGTTTTAGTTTGCGAGAGTGAAAGATTTGCCAGAATCTGGAGTCGCAGTAACCGAAGTGGTTTTGCCGTAAAGGTTTGAAGTAGTATTAGAAATTGGGCCAGAAGTTGTACCGTCGTTGGTTTTTGGAATAGTAACAGACCAGGTGGTGGCGGAGTGGCCGGCCTCGGTGAACATTTGATACATATTCGTCACATTGGAAGTGTTCCAGGAAGAGAGATCTAGGGTGAAGGTGGTGGCTCTATATCCAGCAAGGTAGAACATATCGGACATATCTGTCACGTTAGCAGTGTTCCAGGAAGAGAGATTTAAAGTAAAGGTGGTGGCGTTATTACCAGCCGAGTCGAACATGTCTTGCATATTCGTCACATTGGAAGTATTCCAGGAAGAGAGATTGCCAACGGACCAGGTGGTGGCGGAGCGGCCGGCATAAGCGAACATATAACCCATGTCCGTTACGCTAGAAGTATTCCAGGAGGAGAGGTTCAAGACAAAGGTGGTGGCGGAGTAGCCGGCAGATTCGAACATTCTTTGCATATTCGTCACACTAGAAGTATTCCAGGAGGAGAGGTCGCCTATAGACCAGGTGGTGGCGCTGTAGCCGGCATAAGCGAACATATCAGACATATTTGTCACACTAGCAGTATTCCTCCAGGAAGAAAGGTCGCCTATGGACCAGGTGGTGGCGGAGTAGCCGGCGCCGTAGAACATATAGCCCATGATCGTTACGCTAGAAGTATTCCAGGAAGAAAGGTCGCCTATGGACCAGGTGGTGGCGGAGCGGCCGGCATATTCGAACATATTACCCATATCCGTCACGTTAGAAACATTCCAAGAAGAAAGATTTAGACTGAAATCATTTGAGT
>JAEEUB010000011.1 GCA_016286785.1 Candidatus Saccharimonadota bacterium | reverse complement strand
GACCCGCCAACCCAACCCGTGATGATAAACGGGTGGGGAGAGAGTTTACGTCAATAATGGCAAACAGGATCCACTCGCTCATTAAGCTCAACAGATCAAAAGCCCTCGAGCGCACTTTGCTCGGGGGCTTTTGATGCCAAAATTTCGTGCCAAAATCGCGCCACTTTGTGCGCTAAAGGGGACTGTGCTACTTATGTAGAGCTTTTACTCTTGTTGCCATTGATGCTTTTCTGCCTCTTCCCCGATAACCCTGGCGGCGTTCACGCCTTGCCTCTGCTTCAAACAATCCTCTAAAACTTGCAACTTTTTCTCCTGGCGCATATTCGGCACATAACCTTAGCGCTATAATATCAACGTATGCAACTATCTCGCGAAATCCTCTAGCTGTTCCATATCGTTCTTGATTAAACCACCTTGTATTATGGTTTAACGAAAACTCTCCTCCGCCTTTTTCTGCGCGCAGCTTATTGCCAGCGCTTATCAAACGAGCAATTTTACCAGGTGGTGTATCTGCACGCCTAAAAATTCCCGCAAGATCCACGGAGATTATCCCTTCACTATTATTTGGGTTTCTTTCTAAATCGTTTGCTTCCGTCCCTGGAGCTCTACCTTCGCGATCTAAACGAATCGCACTTACGGTATCCATAGTGCTAGGATCATAAAAAGTTGGGTCTTTTAAACCTATCGAATCTGGCCTATATGGATTTGGCAGGGAAAATGGATCAATCGGATTAGCGATAAAGCTAATCGTAGCTTCAACTCCAACGTTTTTTGCATTAGTATCATATCTGCTGCGATTCTTACCGAATTCTATCATCTGGTTAAAAGAACTCGCCCCTTCTGGTCTAGTGAGTAACATTGCATATCCGTACCTTGGCGAATAAAAATTATATAAAGAACGATTGTGTGGACCAGTATCTTCTGGTTGCAAAACTTGTTCAGCAAAAACACCCTCAGCGCCAGACATAACATCATCAAGTACACCACTGATTATAAATAGTGACTTTGCTTCTAGCTCTAACGCTTCTATCGCCTCTGCGTAGCTAAAACTTAACTGTCCAGCCCATCCTAAATTAACCTTAGCAATGCCTCTCTCGGCAATTTCTCGAAAGACCATAATCGCATCAGTTAATCTTTCATTTGTTGCTCTGGCATACTCCCTAGTGAATTGACCATCATCAATATCGGCGTATAGGCCAGTTATTTTGCTGACAGACTCTCGGCATGAGTTAATGCTATCAAAAATTCTCTCTTTTTCTTCATCACCCAAAGATTCAGAACTAGCAATTGCCAGCAGAGAATCGCCAAAATCATCGCCAAAGTCTGCGGCAAGAAAACTTTCTGCTAATTTTGACCTTAATTCCGGGTTTACGTTGCGTAGCACTGAACATAAGGAGTTAAAGCGAGTATCTCCCGCCTCGGTCATGAATTTAAGGAGCTGGACTTGGGCGGAGAGAGAGATTTCGGAAAGATTAATTGAGAGCTTGGAGCTAATAAGCGATTCTATATCGGGATTATGAGCGGAACAGAGCAAAAAGACGGCATCTTGATTGAGTCCAAGAGAGTTGTCTGATGAATAATCGAGAAACGATGATTGTCGGCCGTCACTAGTAGAAATAAGCCCGAGGGAGTTGTGTCTATTTACCGTGGTGGCTACACCTGGAGCAATTTTAACCAAGTGTTGATTTTGTGGAAGATCTGGAAAAGCGCGGTGAAGCTCATCTTGCTCGGCTTTTATTCGTGCTCGACTTTCGGTATCGTATTGAACTAGAGCGGCATATTTTGGGTCGGTAACGTCAATCTCGATCCATTCCAGATTAAGATCGTATTCAATTTTTTGATTAAGGCTATCGGCGACTATTCTAACTAAAGGGGGAGTTTTTGGAGAATCGCTTAAGTTACAAAAAGCCTCGGAAGCACGATAAATAATTGGACTAGTGTAGTCTTCGGGCGAGCATTTTTTCGTTAAATCATAAATGACTGGCAGAAGCTGGAGCTGTTTTATGGGGTTATTTTCGGATGAAAGGATGTTATCGAAAGCATTAAAGCTTGCAAAAGAGTAAGTGTAGATGATTTCGTCCCTAAGATTGTCCATTGGACTATAATAATCTGTACTTGTACGATCTGATATGGTGAGGAGCTCAAGTGAATCTTCTAGACCGCCACAATAAGATGCGAAGTCTGGTGAAGAGGAAAAAAACGTTTTGCGAATTTGCATTTTTTTGTCTGGCGTGGATTTATTATAGCTATCAAGGAGACAGGCGCAAAAAAGCTTGCGCGCTTCACAATATCTGTTTGCCAATTTGTATTCTCTGTGACTTTCTCCTTCGTGAACTATTCCAGCAATATAATCATCCGTAACTCCAAATAAGGCATGGTTATTATGAATATAATCGGCCCCATTGACTGCGGCTTCGGCAAGCGAAATCAGGCTTGCCTTTTCTTGGTCGGAAAGAAGCCCCAAAGATAGATAGGGGAGAATACGCTGGGCGGATTCACTTTCTAGTATTTCTGCAGTAGTCTCTGGTGGGCGGGAGGTGTTTATTGCGGCATTATAACTATTGATTAACGGTATATGATTATAATCTTTCCATTGTTCTATAGCGACATCATCGGGCAAAGTAACTTTGGTCGAGAAACTGCTCGAATCATCAAGTTCACCACTTGAATTCTGAGAAAAACCCGAAATTGACTCGCTTAGGTTCATATTCTTTATTATAACACTCATGTGTAGAAAAAGGGAATTTGGAAACCTTTAGCTTTTTATGATTTTGTCGACCCCCTTTCGACAAAATCTCTTCTATTCTACCCCTGTTATTTTTATTTATTGCCTTACCATGATTGACAAAACACATCCTTTTTGCTATAATACTAGCAACAATCAAATAAATGTGTTGAACATTCGGGAGATTGCGTAAGAATTAATATCATGGTGGGTGAGCGGGGAACTAAACAGTTCCTTCCATACCGATATTAAAGTACCTTTAGTTTATGCATTATTATCCTGATAACTTGGGTGGGCACACTCAGGGTGGGATAAACTCAGTTCGTATATGCGCGGGCTGAGCAGGCGAATTTGACCCGTCTGCCCAACCCGCGATTGATAAACGGGTGGGGAGAGAGCCTCAAGCGCTATATTAATAGTAAGCGAGGCTCGCTCATTAACAATCAAAAATAATCTCTCTTATTTTTTTGACCTATAAGGCCGAAATATAAGAGAGTCCAAATAATCGTCCAACCCACGACGCTAAAATGGGCTCTAATACCAAGGTGACAGCTGTGCGACGAACCGCATAACTGTCAACCGAGCGGGGAAGTTCCGCGGGGCTCTGATCAGGCCGACACCGATCAAAAATCGCAGTATATGGTCTGCGAGTCCTAAAGAAGGACAAACAAAATCTACCTCTCGGATAGGCCGAGAGGCTCCGCGTAAGAGCGGAGTAATCTGGGAGAAATCCCAGAGAGGAGGCCACCATGGCCGAAAATATTAATAAGGTTTTTGTTGCAGGGATTGCCCTGCACGAATCGTATCCTTACGCTTCTCCTACCCATGCCCAAGCGGGCATGGGTAGGAGTAACCCCGTCAAGGAGCTGGAACTCCTTGATGGGCCGGGTAGCGCGGAGGGAGGTGTTTATTTAGTTTTCGGGGCCTCCCGGGCGTTTGGAATTCATTATGACTGGCGGCTAAAAGCTGCCAGTCGTAGTGAGGAAGCGGCGCAGTGCTTCTGCGCCGCTTCCGGCAAGATCGACATCCCAGGGTACGGGGAAGTTGATCGAATGAAGTTTTATTGGGCCCCTTGGGGCCCGACTTGGGACGAGTTCGATCGGCTCAGAAAGGGGGTGATGGATGATTTAATAGAAGGACTAGAGAATGGTAGAGTCACCATTCTCTAGGACACCACCGTCCAACCCACGACGCTAAAATGGGCATTAATACCAAGGCAACAGTTATGCAACAAACCGCACAACTGTTGACCGAGCGGGGAAGTTCCGCGGGGCTCTGATCAGGCCGACACCGATCAAAAATCGCAGTTCTGGATCTGCGCCCCTGGAAGGGAATCAAAATCCAATGCTCAAACGGCAGTGCGGAGTCTGCCTTAAAAACTCCAGCTCAAATGCTCAATGCCCCCGGCTACGCCGGGGGCTTTTTAATCTAATTTTCCCCAATTAGTTTATACTTAGTAGCTGGGCCATTCCCATCAGTCTTCAGGTAACCATCATTCACTAATTCGCTAATAATCCTTTGCAGAGTCCTTTGTGGGATCTCTGGTAGTATATCTCGCGCTTCGGATAAGCTAATCGGTCCGAACTCCGCAATATAGCTTACAATATCACTTTCGTCTCTAGATAGCCTCCTTAGGCACCGTGTCTCCATGAATGTTTGATAGCACATTCAATTCTAGCATCAGTATCTCCACCGACGATAAGAATCCTTCTGTAAAATACTCTAGCCATGGCGTTAAATCAGCCTCTTTAGCTTTCTCGTAAGATCCCTGCTGGACAGTCTTTAGGGTGTCATAATAAGCTTTTTTATCTACCGCATAATAAGAATCAAGCACCAAGGACTCCCGAAAGTCATAATGTGCTAGGGATAACTGGGTGAACCTTGTTTTCTGGGTCGTCCAGCCAAGCAAAAAACTCTTTCAACATTGGTCTAACGTCCTGAGCCTCTGGCGCTTCATAGACTACTTCATCATCTTGATCTACTGCGTAAACTTGGTTATGGCGAAACTCGCCCGAGCGCGCGTCGCTCAAAAGGGAATTAGTGATGATTCGATGAAGCCCTAGAATATCATCGGCACATAAAGGCTTCTTCTGGAGTTTCCGTTTTAAAATCCAATCCAGAGATTTTTTTATAGTTTTTTACCTCAATTTTGGCGTATTGATCCCTCGAAAGGGATCCTTTCGACTTTAGTGCGTAATCAATATCGACCGATTATGCCTTCTGGGACGTCATTTTGTCGACCCCACTTCGACAAATTTCGCCACATTTTACCCCTGTAAAATACAAAATAGTGTTATTATAATTGACAAAATATCATGCTCGTGCTATAATACTAGCAACAATCAAATAAATGTGTTGAACATTCGGGAGATTGCGTAAGAATTAATATCATGGTGGGTGAGCGGGGAACTAAACAGTTCCTTCCATACCGATATTAAAGTACATTTACTTTATGTATTTAATTATCCTGATAACTTTGGGTGGGCACACTCAGGGTGGGATAAAACTCAGTCCGATATGCACGGGCTGAGCCGAAGGAATAGGCCCTTTTGGTCCACCTGTTCCTCCAGCTCTGCTCGTGACACTCACAAGAGTGACTCGGAGCAGAACCTTAACAATCTAGTTGGTAAAACCTTTCAGAGTATTCTCCTAAAGGCCAATCGTGTGCTTTATATAATTATAGAGCTCACAATTGGCCTCAAGGAGACGTCCGTCCGGCCATAACATTTTCGGCCGACGGGCCAAGATCCCCGCAAGGGGAGAAAGGGGTGCCCTATGGCTACCTCGCTCAGCACCATTGCCGCCTTCTCCGCACAGGTCGACGGCAAGGTGATCGTAAACACCACACCTCACGCCATCTGCTTCCTGAGCAAAGATGGCGAGACGGTTGTGGTACCGACCTCGGTCGCACCTGGCGAGAAGACCTCCGAGTGGGTCGTCAACGCTCGAGTTGTAGAGGAGCAGGTTGGTGAGGACCTTGTCTGCACCACCTTCGTCGGCTCCCCTGAAGGGGAAGCTATCCTCGACCAGCTCGAGCAGTGGGCTAGCGAGGAGGGGCATGACAATCTTCGGATTGTCGGCTCAATCATCGCGGCCCAGGCGTACCCGGGCCGGGTGCTGGGCATGTGCCCGGCGCCCGGCTTCGAGCGTGTGCCACCCGCTGAGAAGCGGATGACTGCCCAGAAGTTCACGGTCTACACCAAGTAGGCCGTGACGGGCGTGGGTAGGCAGTACCTGCAAAGCGGAGGATCGGCGCATCTCCTGTAAACTGCCAAAAGCGCCACCCTGAAAGTGCCAACTCGTCCAACCCATGACGTTAAACTGGGGCATAATACCAAGGTAACAGCCCCCAAAAGGCTGTCGACCGAGCGGGGAAGCTCCGCGGGGCTCTGGTCAGGCCGTCACCGACTAATGCTCTAAAGCGCAGTAATGGGTCTGCGCTCGCCCTGCTCAGGGCCAAACAAAACCCTCCGGGTGGGGCTTTAAGCCCCGCCCATTCCATATTAAAGTCAGATATCTTTAAATTCAGTTGAATCTGCAGTTATCTTACTTTAATACATAAGTAAGCACATTAACAATATCGCCATTTTAAGTAGCATCCTGGCGTTTTTTATATAGAAAAATCGCTAGAATGCTACTTAAAATAGTAGCGTCACTGGTGGGGAAAAGTATCCCCTTTATCCAATAATGGAACAGTGACATATCCCCGTATGGGGAGAAAGGGGTTCGCCATGAGCAACCTCGCCAGCGCCATGTCCGCCGCCGCCATCGCCCCGACCACCGCCCTGCGCATCCACAAGGCCGCGGGGTCGAAGAAGGATGCCGTGCGCGTTAACACCGCGCAGGACATCCCAGAGTTTCTCCGCGGCTCGATTCGGGTCGTGGAGGGGAAACTCGCACTCACTTGTGTCGAGGGCGACGAGGTGGCGCCTCTAGGTGCCGTCATCGGCTACGAGCCGTCTAAAAAGACGGCCACCGGGTGGAACACCTGGTGGATAGCCAATGAGGCCACCAACCTCGTCGAGGTGGATGGAACCTTCTACGCGAAGGCCACCGTCCTAGAGGCCGAGCCCATGACGGACCAGCCCCCTACCATCCTCAAGGGCGCCAACATTTGGCGCAATCCGGATGGCAGCTGGTCATACGGGGCTAGCTGGGGTACCCAGACCGGGTGGCCCGGCCAGGCCTACTGGGTTCGTTCCGGCTTCGCGCCGGATGGTACCCCGAAGGGGTACATCCTCACTAAAAGTGAGGAGTCCTACAGGACCTTCCTCGTCTGTGACGAGGAGGGCAACGACATCGGCCTCCTGTGTGAGATCGATCCGGCCTAACCGCTGTATCCGCATCTAGCCAGGAGAGCAAGAAAGGAGGTGACCCGATGTACTCGGGTTTCATCTGACTCTCGGGCGAGGGGACGCCCGTAACACATAAGGGGGTAAACCGACGCCAACCCCCACCCCAAAGGCGTCAAACTTTAAACCAGGGGGTTCTACCCCCCCTACACATAGGAAGCGGAACATGCCCGCTTACCAGAACAAAAAAACATGTAGCAGAGTAGGTCTGCTTTACGAACCTATGGCATCGGGGATACCAAAGTCCTCCGTCCAACCAATGACGCAAAAAAGAGGCATTAATACCAAGGCAGCAGCTATGCGACAAACCGCATGACTGTTGACCGAGCGGGGAAGCTCCGCGGGGCTCTGGTCGGGCCGTCACTGACCAATTTGCTCGAAAGCGCAGTAATGGGTCTGCGCTCGCCCAGCTCAGGGCTAAACAAAACCCACTTTTCCTGGGTGGGGTCTAGTACCCCACCCACTTCCATATTTGAAGCTAGATATTTATGAATCCATATAGATTTCTATCTATCTCGCTTCAACTAAGAGGTGGGGATAATAAAGAAAGGATTATATGAACAATTTATTTAATAATAGAATTGCCGATTTTGCGGTAAAAGGAAAGCGTTACGTCAATCTAGATAACGCCGCTACCACATCTCCGCTTAAAGCGGTAGAAAAAGGGGTAGAAGACTACCTTACGACCTATGGCTCCGTACACCGGGGTTCTGGTGAAAAATCGAAGATCTCAACCAATATCTACGAAGAATCACGCGAGATAATTAAGGATTTCGTGGGCGCCCCAAAAGATTCGTACGTAATCTTCTCGGGCAATACTACGGGTGGGATGAATATCTTAGCGCACTTCTTTAGCTTCTTAAAGGGTAAAGTTGCAGTGTCGAGTATCGAACATAGCTCATCTTGGCTCCCTTGGATTAAGACGGAGGGTGAAAAAGCGCTAGGCGCCGAACAAGTTAATTATACAAACGTTGGCGATCTCGCCGATGAGGTACAAAAACTGGGTGGGGAGCAAGTTCTAACCTATGGACTAGACAAAAACGGTGAGTTCGATTTAGCAAAAATTGAACAACTATTGAAAACAGAAGACATCAAGGTGTTTATCTTGACGGCTTCTTCCAATCTCACTGGTTATTGCCCAGATATTAAGAAGGTAGGAGAATTGGTGCATAAATATGGCGCTTTTTACATTGTAGATGGCTGTCAATTTATCCAGCATCATCCGATTAACATGGTAGAAATGGGCATCGACTTTCTCGTCGCCTCTGGACATAAGTTCTACGCTCCTTACGGCGGTGGGTTCGTGGTGGGACCAAAGGAGTTTTTAGACAAATTCTTACCATATCAGATTGGTGGTGGCAATTTGCCATACATTACGTCTGGTGGTAGATTCCTCCGCTATAAGAACCAATTAGCACACGATCCAGGTACACCAAACGCGGTGGGCGCAGTATCAATGGGATTAGCTCTGAAGGAACTAAAAAAGATTGGTTTAGAGAAGGTTGAAAAATACGAAACTGAATTAACTAAATTTGCCTATCAGGGGCTAAAGGAAATTAAAGGCGTAAAGCTCTTAGTCCCAGAGAAACACCTATCTACGGTTATACCTTTTGTAATTGA
This sequence comes from Candidatus Saccharimonadota bacterium, assembly GCA_016286785.1. GTDB lineage: Bacteria > Patescibacteriota > Saccharimonadia > Saccharimonadales > Saccharimonadaceae > Nanosyncoccus. Next base: position 27,920 of record JAEEUB010000011.1, on the reverse strand, counting down.
AGGCAAAAGTGCAACAGCCGTAGCAGATGAATTAAACAATAAATATGCTATCGGCGTGAGGGCGGGAAATTTCTGTGTATATCATGTCGTAAGAGATTTGCTCAAAATTACACCGGAGCAGGAGAAACAAATTATCGCAGACGTAGAGAAAGGCGATGTTTCGTCTATGCCGGGCGTTATCAGGGCTTCGTTCTCGATTTGTAATAACAGGGAGGACGCCGAACGATTAATAGATGCTGTGCAGCAAATTGCGAGTAAATAGTCACACCATAGACAGAGCATCCATCCTCTCCAAGAGCAATGATTTCGTGGAGAGGAATGGGTCCTCTGGTTTAAAACCAGGATCAGACCCTTAACAATTCCAACCCCCTCCCGCAAGGAGGGGAAAGAAAGGAGGTGTTGCCCCATGATGAATGAGGCAACGCTGAATATCTGGCGGGACCTTCTCCGTCAGATCCCCGTAGCGGTGAACAACTTCTACGGGGATCCCATCATCCAGTGGAGCGACACCGTCGCCTCGCTGAAAGAGCTCGCTCACTCGGGCCACACCGGCCCAGTGGGCATTATCACCAAGGGGCGACTCTGCCCTCGTCACTTGGAGGACTTAAAGTCTTTCCGAGCGGCGGGGCTCCGTCTCATCGTGATGGTCAGCATTTCTGAGCTGACTTCCCTTGAGGGGGTCGGCTCGGAACACCGGTACGAGAACATCCGCCTTCTGGCGGATGCCGGCGTGCCGGTGGTAGCGGCCGTCCGGCCGCTCATGCCGCCGTATAACACGACGGAGGAGAAGCTTCGCAAGATCTTCTCTGGCGTGGCGGCAGCTGGGCGCGGGTGCTGCCCGATCGTCATATCCGGATTCCGGGGTGATGAGGCGTTGGTCGAGGCGATGAGCCCTGATCAGCGCACCGAATGGGCTCTCCGGGTGAAGGTTATGCCCGGGGAAGTCTACTCCCACTGCCGCGATTTGGCGCGGGAGTACGGTGCGCAGATGTTTACGCGCACCGCCTGCGCCGTTGCGGCGGTCCTGGGGGAGGAGCGGGCTTACAACCCGTATTATAACTCCCCCAACCTGGTCAAGTGCGAGGAACTGGCTTGCCCGCTCCGCGCTACTTGCCAGGGTCCCTCGAGGCCGCGGCCGGGCAGTCTCGAACTGCTCCGTTACCTCGGCTACGAAGTGGAGTTCGTGCCCGCCTCCGGGCACGGACTCTGTAAAGTCAGCGGAGAGAACCGGCTCCGCTGCCCGAGTTGTTGCACCACCTGCTGGCGTGAGCCAGAGGTGGCGCACATCTCGGTAGAGGGGAACGTTAGGCTCGGGGACCTGGCGTTTATCCGGTTCGTCTCCGGAGTCATGGCGACGCAATACGGTCGCAATGACGACGGTGATAAGGAGGTCGGGAAAATCACTTTCCCGGCCTTCCCCGAGATTGGGGGTATCCAGGGTCTGAACTCCTGGTGGCCTATCTCTCGTAACATCGAAAGATGTTACGGTTGTAAGTATTGTATCGTAGATACGTACTACAACCAAAACGAGATAGGTCGCCGGGTGGGTTTTGCCCCGGCGCTCCTGATTGACAAGCTCGCTGAAGTCGAGGCGGCGAGGAAATAACAAACTTCGACCCTGCCAGGGCTGAGGGGGCGGGCTTAAATACCCTCAGTAACTCTAGCACACCAGAAGGAGGTGAAAAAATGCTAGAACAAGGAACATACGGCTGTCCCGTCGGCTGCAAGTACTGCGTGGTGACTGAAGTCGAGCGCAGGAATACTCAGTGGCGGGCATCCAGCCTGCTGGGGGTCAATAAGTCTGTGACTATATTGAACCCCCCGCCCGACCTCGGCGACGAGGCTGCGAGGCGTAGTTTCTATGACTTCCCGCTGGAACTTCTGCGGGGAGACATAGTAGGCTTCAACGGAATTTCGGATCCATTCTGGCCGAAATTCCGGAAAGAGCTAGACTATGTCCTCGCAGAGGTCCCGCAAGTAGCGAAGATTCTCTCTCTGGTGACAAAGTTCGAAGTCACCGACGAAGAGATGCGCCGCCTTGCGGAGATCCCGAACGTGCGCCTGACGATCTCAATCACTGGTCTCGATTCTCTCGAACGGACCAGTACGAAGAGCCGTCTCCGCACGCTCGCCCGCGCCAAGCGGTATGGCGTCCGGGCCTTCCCGATTGTACACCCGTACATCTCGGGAATGAGCGATCTGTCGTTCTTGCCGGAGCTGCGTGCTCTCGGCTACAACGAGATCGACCTCAAAGGTCTTCGCTGCAATCCGCAGACTGCAAAACTGTGGATGCCGGCGGATGTCCAGACCCGGTACGCTTTTACCGAGGACGAGGAGCTTCCAGAGGACGGTTGGCGCGAAGCTCTCGAGAATGCCGGCTTTACCAAGGTCCGCATGGCGGACTGGTACAAGCAGGGCATCGAAGAGCTCTCGCCCCACCTTCCTTTGGAGGAGGCGGAGGCTCTGGTGGATGAAATACTCCGCCGTGCCAATGTCTGCTCCTCGGATTCCGACGAAGCCGTCCGCAGGGCGGCCATCGCCCGGAGACTGTAGCGGGGCTCGCCGGGTAGGGGTAGGGAACACCCCGAATAAAGCGGAGGCTAAGGTCGCCTCCTGTAAGTTCCTAAAGACCTCGTGCTCAAGCGCGCAGTTCTTGGGTCTGCGCATGCCGATAGATGTCGAGCTCTAAGATGTCAAAAGGCAAACCAAAACCCATCAACACTTTTTCTGCCTCCGGCGCACTTTGCCGGGGGCTTTTTAATGCAAGAAACTATAAGAACCATATCAAAAACTTGCTATGATTTATGTGTTTGTTATGCTTTATGCTGAATTGAACGATTTTTAGGCGGCTCTTCCTAATGCTTTTCTGCCTCTGGAACGGTTATTTCTGCTCATCATCCCTTCTTTAGGGCCAGGCGGATGGATAGCACAGAGTGCTACCATTTGTGAGTCTAGATAACCAACTAACTTACTAAATCCACCGCTAGGACGTTGGGCGGGACTCTTTAAGAGTCCCCGCTTTTTGTATAGAAAACTGTTGCAAAGAATAATATAGTGTGCTATACTTCTACTGCGCTAAAAGTTTGGAGAAACTTGTAAAAGCGAGTAGATTAAACTAAACATTATGTAGCTAAATTATGATATGTCGAAGCGACATGTTAGCAGGATAATCTATCCTTCTAGCACGTCGTTTCGACGCAATTTGCTCGATTGATGCCGAGAATGGTGCCTCGAAGCTGACATGGGGTAGAACGCTTGCCCGATTGATGCCGAGAACGGTGCCTCGAAGCTGACATGGGGTAAGTTTGGTTGCGACGTAAGGTACGCGCGTTTCGTCAATTAGTGTTTACCGCCTCAGGCTTTTGGAATCTTGGATTCCTTGAGTCCTGGGGCCTTACACAAGCCCCCGTTCTAACTGCGGGTTATAGTGGCTATGGCGGTGGGTCCTATTTAGGGGGCTTAGGGATCCGCCGCAACCTTTTCCTCCTTTTGATTGACTGCGAATGGGGCGGAACGTTTGGCCTAAAGGCCAAGGCTACGAACGGTAGCTGCATAAGGGGATGGTCTTAGCAAGTGTAGGTGAGTGTGCCACTGGCGAAAACCTTTGCGCATTAAAAGACTAACCGAAAGGTTCTTATCCCCGTACCTTATCTTCTCCAGGGCGGACCCAATGGTCCGCCTTTTTCTAGCCTGGAAGTTTCTAGTAATTATGGTATAATATCCTTGTGTTTGGTGGGGCAAGTATTTTAACGTGCGAATAGTATTGTAAAACGGAGCTTTGGTTTGGGGGTGAAGAGAAGTGTCGCGTTATGTTCAAGACGGTAATGGTAAGGTAGGGCAAGAAGAAGACGCAAAAGAAATATGTTTAAGTCGGGCTGCTGAGTATGCGAACCAACTTGGTCATTTTCCGTCTCGAGAAAATTGGCAGGGAAGAAAAAATACACTGGGCTATAGTCTGAAAACGGTTGAGGATCTTTTTGGTTCATACGAAAATATGATAGATGAGCTAAGAAAGCAACCGGGAATGTCGAAACTAGTAGAGAAGGAAAGAGAGCGAGAAATGTCAAAACTCTATTCTGAGGAAGATCTGCTCATCTGGATGGCGCGGGCAATTGACGATGCTGGGGAAGATGACACTATTAAGATAAGCCAGTATAAAGATTGGTATTTGGCTGAGAAGAAGAAAGGCGGCATAGTACCACCTTACTATTTGACGTTCTGTAATAGGTTTGGTACTTTTCCGACAGCGGTTCTTCGTGCTCGTCAATGGCGTAAAGAACACGAAGCTAGGGCCAATGTCGGCTTTGGGGCCGATGTTGGATCGCCAAAGGAGTCTGAAGCTAGGGCCAATGTCGGCGTTGGGGCCGATGTTGGATCGCCAAAGGAGCCTGAGATTATTGAACCTGAACCGGAAGGTGGTGGTTTTGAAGTTGCTGCTGAAGCTGAAGCCGAGCCGGATGTTGTTGAGCCCAGTCCGGATACCGTTGAAGCCGAGCCGGATGTTGTTGAGCCCAGTCCGGATACCGTTGAAGCCGAGCTGGGTGTCGCTGTATCCGATTTAACTATCAACAGTCCCAAACCAGATGTTGCCGAGCTTGAATCGAAGAATGCTGCGCCTGGCGTCGTTGAGCCCGAGCCAGAACCCGATTCGGACATTGCTGAGCTTGGGTCGGAACAGGCCGAGCCAGAACCCGATTCGGACATTGCTGAGCTTGGGTCGGAACAGCCCGAGTCGGAACAGATTGAGTTCGAGTCGGTGCTCCAGCCGGAATCTACTGGGCCAGAAGTAGCTGAGTCAGTGTTGGAATTGGAATCTGACTCAGAAGATAAGCCGGTGCTTGGGGCTACGCTATGTGATATCTATAACTTTTTGGGTTATGATATCAAGATTGGCGGCGCTACTATAGAATCTCAGGGTTCTGCTATTGTGGTAACGACACATGCATTGGTTGGTGGAGAACTGAAGGAGGAGAGTTGCAAGTTAGCAATTAGAAACTCGGCGCAGAGCGTGACTCCTTGGCCGCATGGGGAAAATTCGCTTTTCCTTTTGCCGCAGGCAGTTACCTGTTACTCTTCTAAAGAATCCATTCCGAGTGGCGTGTTGCAGGTTACCGAACAGTTTTTTGCGTCGACACCACTGGTTGCCGTCCCGAATGGTTGGTTTAAGGGGAAGCACTCCATCGAACCTGAAGATAGCATCAGGGAGCCAACTTTGGCTCATGAGGCTGATTGTAGTGCAAACGAGTCGGAGCTTGCGCCCGTGCATGTTGCTGTCGTTAACCTACTTGGGCGTGATATTTGGCTTGGTGGCAGGTTGTTTAGGCCTCAAGGTTCTGCTCGGGTAAACGTGGTAAGAGATTTTGAGGCGGACGCAGGAGAACTGGTAAGGACGGTGCATTGGAAGTTTATTCCGAGAGATTTAGAGGGGAGAGAAGCGTCTTTACCGGACTTTGAAGATGGGACTGTTCGGTTCGTCCTTTTGCCTGAATGCTTTTTTAGGGTTACGCCTGAGGAGCTTTTCCCAGATGGGACCGTAAAAGTTTCTGAGCAAGGCTCTTGTACTGCTCCGGAGATTTATGCTCGTAGCATCCATAAGGACTAGCACTCTGGCAGCAGCTAAGGTTAAGCGACTCTATCAAAGACTATTCGCGGAGTAACGGCCGGAGGAATCCGGTCGTTTTCCGTGTGATATAATACGGGTATGGAAGATTCGCGAAATCTAATTGATGAATACAAAGGCATGGCTAATGAGCAAGTTTTTGCGGCTTTGAGTAAAAAACGTATTCCGCTAGAAATCGCGATTGAAAATGTTGAACACGATTTTAATATTGGTTCTATTGTACGTACCGCTAACTCGTTTAACGTGAGTAAAGTGCACATAATTGGTAAGAAAAAATATAATCGTCGCGGTGCAATGTGTACTGATAAATATCTTGAAATTATACATCATCCTAGCATCGAGGATTTTTTGGCGACTCAGGAAGGTAGAGAACTTGTGGCTATAGAAAATAATTTAGAGCGCGCCAAACCTTTGAATAAAAAAATGTTTCAACAAAATACTACTTTATTATTCGGCTCGGAGAATAATGGAATTACGGAAGAATTACTACAAAAAGCGGGGGACGTGAGATTTATTGAGAGCTTTGGTTCTACGCGTTCGGTTAATGTTGGCGTTGCTGCCGGGATAGCAATGTATGAGTACGTCAGGCAGAACATCTTACAATAGGTCTTTTTTGGGATATATAAATGCGCGTTTTCCGTGGCTGAAGCTAGTTGTTTTGATCTTGATTGGAATTGCAGCTATTTTAGATTTATTAGATTATACGGTTCCTAGGGCGGGAGAAACGCAGGTAAAAATAAGCATAGCGCCCATGTCTAAACATGTTAGGGTTATTGAGAGGAGCTTAGATGGGAAAAAATTAGTTGCTTTAACTTTTGATGACGGGCCTTTAGCTACTACTACGCCTTTACTTCTTGACATTCTAGAGTCAAGAAACGTTCCGGCAACGTTTTTTATGCTAGGTAGCATGATTAGAAGCAATCCGGAGATAGCAAAGCGTGCCGCGAGGGAAGGACATGAGGTGGCTAGTCATACGATGTATCATCAAAATTTGATTTATCTTTCGGACGATGCGGCACAAGCTGATATAAATGAGGCAAAATCTGTATTTGAAGAGATTTTGGGCGAAATTCCTAGTCTTACGCGACCGCCTTATGGAAATTATGACGATAATGTAAGCAGAACAGTTAATACGCCGATGGTTTTGTGGTCGGTAGATACTAGGGATTGGGAAAGCCGTAATCCTGATAGTATTGTATCCACGGCTCTTAGTCAGGCATTTGATGGGGCGATCATTTTAATGCATGATATTTATGAAACATCGGTGGCGGCGGTGCCACGGTTAATTGACGAGATGAGGGGTAGTGGTTATGAATTCGTTACGGTTTCGGAGCTGGCTAGAGAACACGGCGCGACTTTAGAAAATGGCGTGGCATATCGTGGGCTTTGACATTTTTTCTTTTTTTGGTAAAATAGTCTTATGGGGTAATAGCTCAGTTGATTAGAGCGCTGCCTTTGCAAGGCAGAGGTCCTGGGTTTGAGTCCCAGTTACTCCACCAAGTTTATTATGGGGATATAGCTCAGCTGGTTAGAGCGCGTCACTGATAATGACGAGGTCTATGGTTCAAGTCCATATATCCCCACCAAGTTATTGTATTTCGGCGGTAAGGGCCGAATTTTTATTGGTTTTTGGCTTTACATGATTGATAGATTGTAGTATTATTGGAGCCAATAGTGCGCTAGTGCGTATCTATAGTTTTTTTGTTTTTTTTGAAGCTAGTTTGGTCTAAGTTCGTCGAGAAGGAGAGCAATGGAACAGAAAGTAGCAATACGGGATGTTGTCCCGTGGCTTTCGATTATGGGTGTCGAGATAAGAACTGTGGATGATTTGGCTTTTCTTGGGAGGGAGAATCTTAGTTACATCCAACAGCATTGGAAAGAGGCAAAGGATGCGCCGTACGGCGCGTCCAACGAAATAGCTGCTCTAACGGCTCCTGTTTCGGAGCAGCCGATTGTCGTTTCGGATATTGTGCCCCAGATGGGACAAGTTTTTCCTCCTGAGTTGGAGGATGATAAAGTGGGAAGGACTATCGATGACTTGATGTCTGTGATAGGTAAAGCAATTAACCTTGCAGACAATAAGCCACTTTTTGTGGTTTTTAGGGAAGATGACTATTTTAAGAAGGGAGATGAAGTTTGTGTCTTTATCCCTGAGAACGCGGAAATACATTCGGATCGCGGCGGTGTCTTCTTTCCTGCGACAGGGAACGTCTTTGCAGAAGGAGAAGTGATTAGGCTAGCCGATGCCTGCAGATCGATTATGGTTTCGGTTGGATGCGGATGGCTATGGGCTAGAATAGAATCGCCCGGAATTGTCAAGACTGAGGACTTTAACTATTTAAGAGCCAAAGACAATGAAGCTTACCGAGCGATTTGGGAAACTGTGGCTGTACGTCGCAGGATAGTAGATCGGCTATTCCGTAAGTAAGAAGCCGTAGATTGGTGTTTCAAAAAAACAATTGGTGCCCCCCTGTGTATTACGGGGGCACTTTTGATAGCTAGTTTTTTGTGGTATGGGTGGGATGGTTGTAAAAAAAGTAGGCAAAAAAGAGGAATCGCCTGTTTTAGGCGATTCCAAGGTCATACATTTTATTTTAAGTAGCCTCGCAGTTTTGTCTACTTAAAACTATCTCTATTCTATATCACCATATGCATATTGTCAATACCTTTTTCCACATTTTGTGTAAAACTTCATAAATATTTGTTCGGGAAATTAAAAAATATTATGACATATTTTTTAGTAAAAGCGTATTGACAAACTGTAAGCGCTATGGTATAATGGACACATACACTCTAAAAAGGTGGTGTTTATTTTAATTTAAATCTGGTGGGCAGAATAGGAGTTCTAGAATGGCTGGAACTAAAGCTGGTGGCATGAAAGCTGCTGCTACTAATAAAGCTAAATACGGTAAAGAATTCTATGCCCGTATTGGTAAAAAAGGTGGCCAGAATGGTCATACTGGCGGTTTCGCTGCTAACCCTGCGTTAGCTCGTATTGCTGGCGCTAAAGGCGGTCGTATCTCCCGTCGTGGCCCTGCTAAAAAAGCTGCCTAAGTTAAAAGTAGCTCCTTTTGGGAAAAGTACATAAGGTTACGCTGATCCTGGAAGGAGCTTTTTGAATAATTTTTTCAAAATATTATTTCTTATTTAAGAGTAGTTCGCATCTTGGGCAGTGATATTTAAAATCTGGTGTTTGAAATCTAGTTAATCCGCAGATAGGACAGCGGGATTTTTTGTAGAGCCAATCTCTATAAGTATCTAGTTCGGTTTGCATTAAATCGTCGTCGAACTCCACGTCATATTTAAGAGATAATTCTTTGGCTTTTTCCCAGGCATCGCTTTCCATTTTTAATCTGTCGACATGAGTTTTGTAATCTTCATGATGGAGTAGGGCATGACCTAATTCGTGAAGCAGGAGTAGTTCCATTTTAGGCTCCGATGGTCCGATGATGATAGTTTTTGGGGGGCGAAAAGTAAACTTCTTGCCATTCTTAATAGATAATTCTGGGTAATCTTTTTTGATTCGATTTAATAGATTATCCATAGCGTTACTGTTTGGACTTTTGTTTTGCAAAGACATAGCAGCCGTAAATTGGGGATTCGTTTGGGCGTTTGGGGCGAATGAGCTTAACTTCTGGGATTTTGGGAAGATGTTTGGAGTATAGCCTGAAGATTCTGCCGAGTGGGCCGCCAAGGATGATGGTTTTTGGATGGTACTCTTTAATGATATCTGGCAGGCCTAAGTATATGCGTTTAGCAATATCTTGCATTGCTTCTTTTTTGCGGAGGTCGGTGGCGCGATCTATATGATAGTAGGCACCAATAGCACTTGCAGCGGCTATATCTTCCCATTCTTTATCTTGACCGTTATAGCTGTATATCTTGTGGCCGGGTTCGAAGGCGCTTGATTCTGGCGAGATTTTGCCATCTTCGACTATGCCGCCGCCGATGCCGGTCGAGAAGGTTAGAAAAACGGTGCGGCCAGCTAATTTTTTGGCTTCATAAAGTGCGGCTAAATTAGCGTCGTTTTCGAAATAAATTGGCACGTCGAACAAGCCTTTTATTGGGTTAAAAATGTCGATATTGCTCCAATTTCGGTTGCCAAATTGAACTGAATAATTTTTTTGTACAAGCCCGGGAATGGCGACGACGATTGATTTAATGCGGTATTTTTTAAAAGCGACTAAGTTTTCTAATAGGTTATCGAGAAAAGTTTTTTGGCCTTTTGCGGTTCTAAATTTAACCTTTTTTAGGATATGCCCGTGTTTTGAGAATAGTGCGATTAAAGTTTTGGTGCCTCCAATGTCAATTCCAAGATACATGTCTTGATTATAGCACGGTTTTTTGATATAATTATCTGAGTTTTAGACTCGTTCAAGGATGGATTATTTTGTAGTGCATCGCTGAACGGGTCTAAAGGAAGGAATAATTAATTATGGCTGATGCCAAAAAAATCACTATGGACGAGCTCCTAGAAAAAGAGGATGACTCGCTCAAAAAACTAGTGGCGGGCGATACTGTAAAGGGTACAGTATTATCTGTCAAGAAACACGAAATATTAATAGACTTAGGTCCTAGAGGGGTAGGTCTGGTTCCGCGCCGCGAGGCTTCTTTTGTGAGAAACCTTAAGGCTGGTGACGAAGCCACCACATCGGTTATTGATGCCGAGATGGACGATGGTTATGTTTTGCTGTCGCTACGTAAGGCCGTAAAGGATAAGGGTTGGGATGAAATTCAAGCCAAGTTGGGCGACGGAGAAATCGTTGAGGTAACTCCGTTTGACGCTAATAGAGGTGGATTATTGGTCGAATACGAAGGGATTCGTGGTTTTATGCCTGTCTCGCAGTTATCTGCAGAGCATTATCCTCGTGTTGGTTCTGCCGACAAAGATGAAATTTTGCAGAGATTAAACTCGCTAGTAGGTAAGCCAATTAGGGCACGCATTATTGATGCTAATAAGAAAGAGAATAAATTAATCTTTTCAGAAAAGGAAGCAATCAAGGATGGTCTTGCGGAGCGCTTTGCCGAGCTTAAGATCGGAGACACCGTTAAAGGTGTTGTTACTGGCGTAGTAGACTTTGGTGTATTTGTTAATGTTGATGGTATTGAAGGACTAGTTCATATCTCTGAGATATCTTGGGAGCGCGTAAGTAACCCATCGGATTATGTAAAGGTTGGTGATACTATTGATGCTAAAATTATTGCCATTGATAAAGAGCGCCTGTCTCTTTCGATGAAGCAGTTGGTTGAAGATCCTTGGATTTCGGAAGTCTCCGATTTAAAGAAGGGGGATAAAGTTGAGGGAACCATCACAAGAATTACCCCATTCGGTGCATTTGTGCAGATTTCGCCAGCCGTAGAGGCTTTGGTGCACGTTTCGGAACTTGGTGAAGGATCCGATGTCGATCCAGAGAAAATATTTACACTTAACGAGCGCAAGAGCTTTAAAGTATTAGATATTGATAAAGAGGGTCGCAAGATTTCACTTTCTATTTCTAAATAGCGTGATCACAAGAAGCAAATAGTCCTAAATTTGGACTGTTTGCTTTTTTGTATCTTCAATAAAAACTCCTTTTATGATACAATTATCATAAGGAGTTTTTTGTGAAAAAAAGTAAAGAATATAAGGGTCATCCCTGGTATCAGTTTTATGATGAAGAGGGTATCCCTAAAAGTATAGATTATCCAGATTGTTCGATGGTAGATATGGTAATTCAGTCGGCCGAGAAATGGCCAGATAATACTGCTTATGTTTACTATGGACACAAAGTTACCTATAAAAATTTTGTCAAGAAAATTGAAAAAACTGCCCGTGCGCTTAAAAACTACGGTGTAAAAGAGGGAGACAGAGTAACAATCTGTATGCCTAATACTCCGGAGGGGATTACGATGGTGTATGCTGTTAATATGGTGGGGGCGGTTTGTAATATGGTGCATCCGCTCTCATCTGAGAAGGAGCTCGAGTACTATATAAAGGTTGCAGACTCAAAATACGTACTCGTGATTGATGCGGTGTTCGATAAAATTTATCGCTTAAGAGACACGGCTCAGCTTGAACGCATTATCGTAGTGCGACCTTCTGATGGCTTAGGTTTTTTAAAGAAGAAGCTTTACAATACCTTGCACATTAAGAGGGTTCGTTTGCCGTCAAACGATAGCCGAGTAGTTCTATGGGAAGATTTTATTGCGAACTCGTATTTTTATCAGGGCAATTATCATGAAGAGCGTGGTGGTGAGGATCCGGCAGTAATTATGTATTCTGGAGGCACTACGGGCGCGCCTAAGGCTGTTTTGCTATCAAACTTGAATATCAATGCGGAGTCGATTTGCGATGCCACTATGATACGTCAAGTTACGCCAGGGGCCACCGTGCTTTCGATTTTGCCGTTATTTCACTGTTTTGGGTTAGGGGTATGTATTCATACGCCACTCTGCAAAGGAATGGGATGTATATTGATTCCGGCGTTCTCTCATAGGCAATTTGCAGATATTATCAAGAAAAATAGCCCAAGTTTTATTGTGGGGGTGCCTACACTGTTTGAGGCGTTAGTTAATACTAAGTTAAAATCTGACGATTTAGAATCTGTTAAAGCGGTGATTTGTGGTGGGGATGCCCTAAATCAGACTTTGCGTGACAAAGTTAATGCGTTTTTGAAAAATCATGGTTCTGACGCCAAGATTAGGGTTGGCTATGGCCTGACTGAGGGATCTGGTGCGGTATGTCTTTCTCCTGAAGATACCTTTTCGGATGGAATTATTGGCGTGCCTTTTCCAGACACTGATTTTAAGATTGTAAAAAATAATACCCATAAGGAGCTTCCGGCTGGAGAAGAAGGCGAGATTTGTATTTCTGGACCACTAGTGATGATGGGCTATTTAGATAACGATGCTGAAACAGCACAGGTGATTCGGGTGCATGACGACGGAAGGGTCTGGCTTCATACTGGCGATATTGGATATTTGGGTGAGGATGGACTGATTTATTTTGCACAAAGACTTAAGAGAATCATCGTTTCTTCTGGCTATAATATTTATCCTACCCATATTGAGTCTATTATCAACTCGCACGAGGCGGTTTTGACTTCTACGGTAATCGGAATTGATCATCATTATAAGGGCCAGGTGCCAAAAGCCTTTATTGTATTGAAGCCTGGCTATAGGGCAGGAAAGAAGATTGAACGTGAAATCCGGGAGCTCCTGGAGCGCAACATTCCAATTTATGCCTTGCCGGTTGCATATGAATTTCGTGATAAATTGCCGCATACTAAGATTGGTAAGGTGGCTTTTAGGGATCTCGAAAAAGAAGAAAAAGATAAATCTTAGCGATAGTAATTCATAATAACTTTTAGTTTGAGTTTGAGGGGTTTTTGAGCTAGAAACTTGTTTTTTCGCCAGTTAGGGAAGTATTCTTTCAAAAAGGTACGTGAGCGCTTAAAACCGGCTCTAGCTTCTTTAAATTTTGAGAAGTCATTTGCCGCATCAAGTAGTAAATTCCAGATAAAGAACCATTCTAGTTCGCTATGGTATTCTGTTGTCATTTTTGCATTTTCAAATCTCTTATATAATCCTTCTAGGGCTGGAAAAATATCAAAGACATGGGGATTAAACTCTTGTTGATGCAAAACTGAATTTGGGGTTTGGATATAAAAGTATAGAGGTTCATTGATGCTGGCTAGGTTATTGGTGTAGAGAATTAGAGAAGACATTAACTCCATATCTTCGTGGATAATACCTTCCTTGAAATTGAAGTTATATTTTTGCCACCACTCTCTGCGAATTAAAACTTGCCATGGACCCATCCCGTAGCGCGCAAAACGACTTTTAAAATTTGATTCATCTGGAGATACGGGCGAGAGATAGTCTGTATGGCCATCTGGGTAAACTCTTTTTGTGCCAAACATAATTAAATCTGGTTTACCTTTGTCTATTAATTCAAGCAGTTTTTTGACTGCTTGGCTAGCTATAAAATCATCGGCGTCAATAAACCAGATGTAATCACCCTTGGCTTTTTTTGTGCCGAGGTTTCTTGCGGCGGCAGCTCCCCAGGTCCGACATTCAAAAACTCGGATTAATTTTGAATATTTTTTTTGATAACTATGGGCTAGATTTAATGTGTTGTCGGTAGAATTGTTATTTATAAGTATAATTTCTCCTTTGTTTTTGTCTAGGGACCGAATAACAGAATCTAGGCAGCGGCTAAGGAAATTTTCGGCGTTATGGATGGGGATAATAAACGAAATCATGATGGTTTAATTATAGCACGAGACCTTTCTTCGTTTGCCGACAAATAGTAAGCGTGCTAATATATGATTATGTTTTGGAAGATTCTAATTGTTTTGGCTATATCAATGATTCCTCTAGTGGAGCTTCGCGGGGCGATTCCGATTGCTGTGGGGATGGATCTTGGCTTGCCAGAATGGCTGGTTTTAATCACTGCGATTGTTGGCAATATCATTCCTGTGCCTTTTATTTTTCTTTTTGCTCGCAAGTTTCTTGAGTGGGGAAGCAAGAGGGAATGGAAGCCGATTAGAGAGTTTTGTAATTTTTGTTTAAAAAAAGGAGAGAAAGGTGGTGAAAAATTATTAAAAAAGGCTGGTAGTCATGGCACGTATTTTGCACTATTTCTTTTTGTTGCCATCCCGATTCCTGGAACCGGCGCATGGACCGGTACCCTAGCGGCGAGTATTTTAAATTTAGATTTTAAAAAGACGATGTTTTCAATTGTAACTGGTATTTTGGTGGCGGGGCTTATTATGCTTTTGGTATCTTTAGGATTGTTTAAGTGGTTGTTTTAGATTAATTCTTATTGTTATCTGGTTTGGACAGCGACTCTCTTATTAGTTGTTATGAACTATTTGTGGTAGAGCCTTCTTAAAATCAGATAGCGATGGATTATTAACATGAGCTTCGTAAAGTGCGCCCAAACCTCCCCCGATTAATAAATTATCCGTACCAGGAATAGGGGTGATGGAAAGAGCCCAAGTTGGTTTGCCCTTTGCATCTACGAATCCTTCAATCCTTTCTCCTAGCTGATATGAGCCATCTGGTTGTTTTTGGTATTCGTAAAGTGCGCCGTTATTTCCCCCGATTAATAAGTTATCTGTACCAGGAATAGGAGAGATGGAATAAGCCTGAGTTGGTTCGCCATACGCATCTACAAACCCCTCGATCCTTTTTCCTAGCTGGTATGAGCCATCTGGTTGTTTTTGGTATTCGTAAAGTGCACTATCATCTCCCCCAATTAATAGATTATATGTATCAGGAATAGGAGAGATGGAAAAAACCTGAGTTGGTTCGCCATTTGCAGTTACAAACCCATCAATTCTTTCTCCTAACCGATATGAGCCATCTGGTTGTTTTTTGGTATTCGTAAAGTGCACCAAATTCTCCCCCTATTAATAAATTATCTGTACCTGGAATAGGAGTGATGGAAAGAGCCCAAGCTGGTCCGCCATTTGCATCTACGAATCCATCAATTCTTTCTCCTAACCGATATAATCCGTTTGGTTGTTTTTGGTATTCGTAAAGCGCACTATCACCTCCCCCAATTAATAGATTATATGTATCAGGAATAGGAGCGATGGAATAAGCACTAGTTGGTTTGCCATCTGCATCTACGAATCCTTCAATCCTTTCTCCTAACCGATATGAGCCATCTGGTTGTTTTTTGTATTCATGAAGTACGCCATTACTTCCTCCGATTAATAAATTATCTGTACCTGGAATAGGAGCGATGGAATTAACACCAGTTGGGTAGCCATTTACATTTACAAACCCATCAATTCTTTTTTCAAGCGTTAGGCGTCTTAATCCTGGATTCTTTTCGCAGAAATCATCCATGTATTTTTCTAATACTTGATCTGTCGCACTAGTAGCGTTATCTTTAGCTAATTCTATCGCTATTCTACCTAATCCTGTTTCAATGGCAATATCTACTTTCTCTCTCAATGAGTCACGTAGGGATTTTAGTTTTTTGATGTCTTGGTTTAGTTCTTGGCAATTCATAGTTTAGACATCCTGTTGAATATTTTTATTAATTATTTGTGGCAAGGACCTTTTGAGATTAGATAGTGATGGAAGATTAGCACAAGCTTCATAAAGTGCACCGCCACCTCCACCAATTAGCAGATTATCCGTACCGGGGATATGAGTGATGGAGTAAATGGAGGTTGGATAACCATCTGAATCCTCAAACCCATCAATCATCTTCCCAAGCTTATACGATCCATCCTGCTGTTTTTGGTATTCATAAAGTGCGCCATCAGCTCCACCAATTAGCAGATTATCCGTACCGGGGATGTGAACGATGGAGTAAATGGAGGTTGTATTACCACTCGCATGTTTAAACCCATCAATTCTTTTCCCAAGCTTATACGATCCATCCTGCTGTTTTTGGTATTCATAAAGTGCACCAAAATCTCCACCAATTAGCAGATTATCCGTACCGGGGATGTGAACGATGGAGCGAATGGAGGCTGGATGACTACTATACGCACCCGTAAACCACTTAGTTCTTTTCCCAAGCTTATACGCTCCATCCTGTTGTTTTTGGTATTCGTAAAGTACGCCATCATTCCCACCAATTAGCAGATTATCCGTACCAGGGATGCGAGCGATGGAGTTAATGTGGGTTCGACGACCATCTGTATCCTCAAACCCATCAATCATCTTCCCAAGCTTGTATGGGCTATTTGGCTGTTTTTGATATTCATAAAGTACACCAAAATGCCCACCAATTAGCAGATTATCCGTACCAGGGATGTGGGCGATGGAGGTAACGCGGGCTGGACTACCATTCATATTCTCAAACCCATCAATTCTTTTCCCAAGCTTATACGCTCCATCCTGTTGTTTTTGGTATTCGTAAAGTACGCCATCATCCCCACCAATTAGCAGATTATCCGTACCAGGGATGTGAACGATGGAGTAAATGGAGGTTGTATTACCACTCGCATGTTTAAACCCATCAATTCTTTTCCCAAGCTTATACGATCCATCCTGCTGTTTTTGGTATTCATAAAGTGCACCAAGAATTCCACCAATTAGCAGATTATCTGTTCCTGGGATAGGAGCGATGGAGCTAACCCAAGCAGGATTACCATTCGCATCCGCAAACCCATCAATCCTCTTCCCAAGTGTAACATGTAATAATTCTGGATTCTTTTCATAGAAATCATTTACATATTTCTCTAATATTTGATCTGCTGCACTAGTAATATCTTCTTTAACCGATTCTACCGCTATTCTCCCAAAACCAGTTTCAGTAGCAGAATCCACTTTCTCTTTTAGAGAGTTACGTAGGGATTTTAATCTTTTGATATCTTGGCTTAATTCTTGGCAGTTCATGGAAGGGCTCTTGTGTGTTATGTTTTAAAATTATATCACAAAGAAAGAAGAAACCACAAGCTGTACAAACTAAAAAGTCTATGTTAATATTTTTTTAAGCGATTAGCAACGGAAAGGAAACTTATGGAACAGGCAGACTCGTTGGTTAGAGGGGCTGAACAAAAAAACTACAATGAATATGAGAAAGAAACTGCACGACGTATTGGCGAGGCTGTGCTCAAAAGCCATTCAGATGAAAAGCAAGTAGAGGCGATTGTCTCAGGCAAGCCTTTGGCGGAGGATATAAGTTTTTCTGCACTTCTTTTTGGTCCGGGCGATATAGATGCAGATGATGAGCAAACCATTGAAGATTTTGGCGATGATAATGAGCGGAAAGCGGTTGAAGCTATTAGGAGTTTAATTTGGAGTAATTTTTTGGATGCGGGTCGAAGGCGGGCCAGTTTAGAGAAACAGATTTCGGATTATCAGTTAGCATTAGAAATTGATAGAGATGAGGCTCGTCGCAGAGGGCGTTCGATATCTGGAAGAACTAAAGTGACAGACTATTATCGTGATAATATTCGTCGGTTGCAAAAGGAACAAGAAGGCTTGGCTAATGAGACTCCCGAAAGTTATACTTTGGCGCACGGACTACAACTAAGAGAGTACGTTGGACAAATTCGTTCTGGAGAAATGGTGACTACTCCATACGTAAAAGAACATTTAGAGCGCATTGAAAGGGATATAGCTGAAGGTCAGCCAGCTTTTTTGCATGGTCATCTCGGTAGTGGTAAGACTGAGCTTGCAATTAGCGCCGCAAGAAACGCGTCAATACATAGAGCGGCAATCGAGGAAGCAAAGGCGGATCTTATTAGGTTTATACGGGATAATCCTAATTCGTCGTCAGCGGATAGACGCGCGGAGCTTGGGAAATATTATCGTCAGCATCAAGCCGCATTTAGAGATGCTTTTTTGGAGGGGAATGCATCTGCCCAAGAGAGGTTTTCTCCTTTGCTTATTTCAGGTTCAAAGGACTTAACTAGTCAAGATTTATTCGTAGAGAAATCGCTAAAATTAACTAAATTTAATGGAAAATCTGTATTAGAACATGTTGATGATATAGATGCGGAAATGGCTAAATGGCAGGCAAAACATCCAGAAGAAGTAAGGGATCCGGAAAAGGCAAGGAGGGCGGCGGATGAGATTTTGGAAGTTTATAAACTTAAAAATCAGGCGTTTGGCACGGAAGTGGAAACTATCAGCAAAGAAGTTTGCCGTGGCCTTGAGGAGGGGCGACCGGTAATAATTGATGAGATCAATGCTATACCTGCCGCGGTATTGATTTCTCTAAATGATATTTTGCAAAAAAGACCAGGTCAGAGTTGCTATGTGCCAGGAATAGGTCCGGTAAAAATGAAGCCAGGTTTTTCGATTATTATGACTGGGAATTTATCTTCTGGTTCGATTGATTATCTTGGCACTGAGGATTTAAATCCGGCCTTTCTGTCTCGTTTGGACCCTATAGAGCATGATTACTTGCCGATGTCTGAAACTGATCGTAGCTACAGAAGTCAGATGGCTCCAAATGAGAATGAATTATTTCAGGTGATGATATCGTATTTGGCTGATAGGCAAGGAAATTTAGAATTGCCAAATATTGATGAGTCGCTTGAAAAGTTATTTTCATTGTGTCAGTTAGCTCATGAAACTCAGCTAGTATTTGAAGGTAAGTGGCGAGAAAGCAATATGCTATCGACGTCGCCTGGAGACAAGGTTGAGCCGAGATTGGAAAAGTCTGTTTTATCGATTCGGAATGTCATAAAAGTACTTAAAGAATGGCGCAAAGGAGATGAAAAAGATTTTGATAAAGCGCTTTGGGATGGGTTTATTGAGGGGATAACCAATAGTGATGATCAAAATTTCATTTTAGCCATGGCAAAGAAACATAATTTCTTTTCTGAGCAAGATGGTTGGCAGATTGAGCTGCGCGAAAGGGGTTCTGGCCCTATTTCATTAAGGGAGGCTCATCCTGGTCCATTTAGTTTTCAAAGTTCTCCCCTTGAGACTTATAGTATTAGAAAAGTTGTTGAGGTTCTTTATGGTCCAGGTCCAAAGCGTGAGATTTATCCGGATATTAGTTTTGACGAATTGGAAGAAGCAGTTAATGATGAAACTTCAGCTGAGTATTTAAGTGAGTGTAAAGCGCAGCTGCGGGAAATGAATGATTCAATTAAAGCTTTGGAGATTTTGGGAGAGCAGTGTGGATGCGACTTAAATGGCTCCGATGATGAAGATGCTGGCGCGCAGCTTTATGATGGTGGAGGTCAAGGTAATGAATGGGGAGAGTAACGCTTTTCGGCGGGTGATGGAGGAGGAACAAAGGGGGGGCTCTTTGCGTAGTGATTTTGTGGTTGGTCCTGCGTCGCCTGATGACATGAAAAGCCAAGAGGATGTCGCTAGGTCGTTTATTCGGCGACATGGGTCGATGTTGAGTCTTTTTGCGAAAGATTCATCACTTCGGTTTGTGCCATCAGAAAATGCTGATACCTTCGCTTTTTATCCTAAGGAATTTAAAGTAGAGGTTCCGCTGAGCTGGTTTGCTAACGAAAAGTATACTGAAGACGAGCTTGATTTTGCCAACCATCACGAAATCGCTCACTTTATTGATATGCGTAAAAATCCGCAAGCTTTTATTGATGGTTTTGAAAATATGGAACAAGAAGCAAGAAGATTAGCTAATGACTATTTGGCGAGCCATCCAAATTCGGCTTCATTTGATGCCGTTAAAAATTTTTTTTATCGAGAAATCCATAGCTTATATAATTGCCTGGATGATATATATGTAAATAACGTAGTGTTTGCTCGTAATCCTTTCTTTGACCGTGGTGATGGAAGAGAGGCGGTGAGATCTTTATATGAAAAAATAGGTTTTAGTGAAGCTAATCTTACGGAGCAACCATTACACCATCAATTTATTTATGCTTTGCTTAGAGATGAAATGTTGGGAGATACGCACGGTGAAAGTATTGTTGATTCTAGGGTTGAAGCTGTTTTCCGAAAAAAGAAGCTTGGTGTGAGTTTACGTAGTTTAATTGACTCTAAACTAAAGCCTAGAGGTGGAATTCTGAAAGACCCTGGGGAGCGATACATAATTATCCAAACTCTTATACTGCCAGAATATTTAGATTTATTAACTGTGGCGCTGGATGAGCAGCAGAAAAAAATACAAAATACCGAGTCGGGGCAAAGCGATGATTTTAATCCTTTTCATGAGGAAGATGATAGCAGGGCTTCAACGGACATTTTGGATCATGGAGAAAATTCTGAACAAACAACCAAAGATGTTTTGCGAAGCTTTAAAGAGGCTGACGATGTTTCGCAAATGTCCCCGGATGAACGTGCCGAATACCAGAGAAAAAAAGGAATGCGAGAATTTGATCAAGAGCATGGTATTACTAATGAGCAACGCAGGATAAACGAACAAATTAAACTTGAAATTGAGGATGCTCGAAGAAAGATGCGGGGTTTTTGGCGGCGATTGATTGGTAAATCTATTGAATATCGACCAACTCTTATTAAAAGACAACGGCGCGGTCGTTTAAGTATAGAAAGTTTTATTAGGGATTATTCCGAAATAATTAACTCTCAGAGAAACGGAAATTTGCGAAGTTTGGAAATATATGAGCGTAATGGGGTAGAACGTCGAATAGTTGACCAACCTGAATCTATTGAAATTACGCTACTTGTGGATTGTTCTGGTTCGATGGATGATAGCAAGGTGAGGGCAGCTAGGAAGGCCGCTGCGCTTTTGATGTATTCAATTAAGGATTTTAACGGTGAATTGGAAGCGAAGCGCAGGGAGACACGGTCTAAGCTAAAGGTTGATACTGAGGTTATAGTTTTTGGCAGCGATTATGAAGAAACAAAGTCATTTGATAGAGCAAATGATCGCGATACCAATGATGCGGAAATTATTAAAACAATTTCAATTATTGATGGCAATCGTAACAGAACAGACAATGAATCGCCTTTAGGTTCGATTCTTTCCAAACTTACTACCGAAATGAAGTCTAGAATAAAGAAAAAGAAGCTCAAGAAGATAGTTTTTGAAATTACCGACGGCATGCCAGATGATTATCGTAAGGTTAATAATGCTTCTTCTTGCAAAACCGCTGAAAGGCTCAGTCAACTTGCTGGCGAAGGCGTGATCGTGATTGGTTTTCAAATAGGAAATGTTAATGATCGCGAACGGGAAGCATTCGAATGGATTTGGAATGGTCAAGGTGAAAATCCAAACAAAAAAGGTATTTTTATTGGAAGTGATATTTCTAAATTGCCTGACAGCTTAATGTCTTCATTGTCGGAGCAACTGAACGATATTGTTATTTAGGGTTAGATATGAACTGTAAAGAGCTAAACCAAGATATAAAAAGATTAAAATCTCTACGCGATTTGTTAAAGAAGAAGGTGGATGCTGCCACCGAAACAGGATTAGGTAGAATAGCGATAGAATTAGCTAAAGATAACGCTACTAGTGCGACAGATCAAGTATTAGAGAAATACATGGATGATTTCTGCGAAAAGAATCCAGGATTAAGACTCATAACATTTGAAAAAAGAATTGAAGGGTTTGTAAATGTAAATGGCAATCCAGCTTGGGCTTATTCCATTTCTCCTATTCCTGGTACAGATAATTTATTAATCGGGGGAGATGAAGGTACACTTTACGAATACCAAAAACAACTAGATGGCTCATATCAGTTGGGAAAAAGGATTGAAGGGTTTGTAAATACAAATGGCTACCCAGCTTGGGCTCATTCCATTTCTCCTATTCCAGGTACAGATAATTTATTAATCGTGGGAAATAACGGCGAACTTTACGAATACCAAAAACAACCAGATGGCTCATATCGGTTAGGGGAAAGAATTGATGGGTTTGTAAATGCAAAGGGCAAACCAGCTTGGGCTAATTCCATCTCTCCTATTCCTGGTACAGATAACTTATTAGTCGGAGGAAATGACGGCGCACTTTGCGAATACCAAAAACAACCAGATGGATCATATCGGCTAGGAAAAAGGATTAACGGGTTTGTAGCTGCAAATGGCAGACCAACTCGGGCTAATTCCGTCTCTCCTATTCCTGGTACAGATAATTTATTAATTGGAGGAAATAACGGCGCACTTTGCGAATACCAAAAACAACCAGATGGCTCATATCGGTTGGGAGAAAGGATTGATGGATTCGTAGATGCGTATGGCAAACCAGCTAATGCTTCTTCCGTCTCTCCTATTCCTGGTACAGATAATTTATTAATCGGGGGAGAAAAAGGTGCACTTTACGAATACCAAAAACAACTAGATGGCTCATACCGGTTAGGAGAAAGGATTGATGGATTCGTAGATGCAAATGGCAAACCAACTTGGGCTTATTCCATTTCTCCTATTCCTGGTACAGATAACTTATTAATTGGAGGAAATGACGGTGCACTTTACGAATACCAAAAACAACCAGATGGCTCATATCGGTTAGGAGAAAGGATTGATGGATTCGTAGATGCAAATGGCAAACCAACTTGGGCTTTTCCCATCTCTCTTATTCCTGGTACAGATAATTTATTAATTGGAGGAAATAACGGCGCACTTTACGAATACCAAAAACAACCAGATGGCTCATATCGGTTAGGAGAAAGGATTGATGGGTTTGTAAATGCAAATGGCAAACCAACTCGGGCTAAGTCCATCTCTCCTATTCCTGGCACAGATAATTTATTAATTGGAGGAAGTAGTGGTGCACTTTACGAAGCTCATGCTAATAATCCATCATTATCTAATCTTAAGAAAGCTTTGCCACAAATAGTTCATAACAACTAAACTTAGAGATTGTTGTAGTTTGCATGCAACTTGAAAAGGTGACGGCTATTCGTAATTATCTGAGATGCACATATTTCATCGTGACTTTTCGGATAAATGTTGTAGCAATAAAATAATGCCTTATGGGCATTCTTTTATTTTTGTGGCTCCCCGGGCCAGACTCGAACTGGCAACCTCGAAGTTAACAGCTTCTTGCTCCACCATTGAGCTACCGGGGAAAGTATCCTCATTATAGCATATTTTTTGAAAATGTGGTAAAATTAAGTGATATTGCACATTTTGACTCAAAATGTGGATTCTATAAATAAACACTACTAGTGTGTTTTTAAACAGAAAGGAGAGAATATGGAAGAAAAGACAATTCAAATTGCTGGCTCTATTACCGTTGATGAACTTTCGCAGGCGCTTGGCCTTTCTGTGACCGAATTGATTGGTACGCTTTTTAAAAACGGAATTGTTGCTACCATCAATCAGCGTCTTGATTTTGAGACTGCATCTATCATAATTGATGAATTGGGGCTTAAGAATGTTAAGTTAGAAAAAAAGAATACTTCTACTAAGACTTCTGATTTTCATAGGGAACTATCGGATAAAGCCGTAACGCGTCCACCAGTGGTTGCCGTGATGGGGCATGTAGATCATGGTAAAACTACCTTGCTTGATACCTTGCTTAATAAAAAGACGGTTGAGGCGGAGGCTGGTGGAATTACACAGCATATTTCGGCTTATCAGCTTAAGCATAATGATCGCCTGATTACTTTTCTTGATACGCCAGGACACGAAGCTTTTGCGGCCATACGTCAGCATGGTGCAATGCTTACTGATATCGTAGTGATTGTGGTTGCAGCGGATGATGGTGTGAAGCCCCAAACTATTGAGGCGATAAATTTTGCTAAATCCGCCAATGCTAAGATTATTGTTGCAATAAATAAAATTGACCGGGAGGGTGCCGATATTGATCGCACTAAGGCCGATCTTAGTAATAATGGTTTGCAGCCAGAAGAATGGGGTGGCGATATCGTAATGGTGCCAATTTCTGCAAAGCAGAATCAGAACCTTGATAAGTTGCTAGATATGATTCTTTTAACTGCCGATATCGAAGAATTAAAAGCCGATGTTAATATTCCGGCTGAGGGGTTAGTGATTGAATCGCATATGGAGGTCGGAAAAGGTTCCGTGGTGAATCTACTGGTAACTGGTGGGGAATTAAAGACCGGAGAGTTCATCGTGGCTGGCTCAACGTACGGCAAGGTGCGCACAATGCTGGATTGGCAAGGGAAACCTAAGGGCAAAGCTACTCCTTCTACTCCTGTTACAGTAACTGGTTTTAAAGATTTGCCGAATTTTGGCGACAGGTTTATGGAGGCCAAGGATGAAAAAACTGCTCGTAAAATGGCTCTTCTAAATGCACAAGATATTGCTAACGAGTCGGCTTCGGCTAATGTTACCAGTACTGATCTTTTAAGGATGATGAATGTGGCGGACAACTCTAAGACGTTTAACGTGATTATAAAAGGCGATGTGCTCGGTTCGGTAACTTCGGTAGTAGACAGCCTAAAGTTAATTGACACTCATGGCGAGATAAATCTAAATATTGTTTCTACTGGAGTTGGCGACATCAACGAAAATGATGTTTATATGGCCGCGGGTGGTAATACAGTGGTTTATGGGTTTAACGTGACTGTTCCAATCAATATCTCTAAAATGGCAGCGCGCGATAATGTACCGATTCGAACCTATAAGGTAATTTATGAGCTTCTAGATGATGCTAAACATGAAATGGAGAATCTGCTTGATGTTGAAATAATTGAGGAGGATAAGGGCGAACTAAAGGTTCTTGGGGTTTTTAGAACAGAGAAGACAAACTTGATTGCTGGTGGGGAAGTACTAGATGGCGATGTAAAGCCCGAGTATCTTGCTCGCGTAGTGCGAGATAAAAAATATCTTGGTGAGGCAGAGGTGGTGTCGGTCCAAAAAGAAAAAATGGATGTAAAAGAGTTGGTCGCTGGAGAAACTGGTGGTTTAGCTCTAAAGACTAATCAAAAGATTGATTTGCAGATTGGCGATCGGCTCAAATTCTTTACCCGAGAGTCTAAAAAACGCACACTATAATCCTTGTTTTAAAACTTATGCTATAATGGAAGCATAAGGAGAATAGAAAATGCAATTTGACGAACAATTTTTGGTTGAAATGGGGCTTTCGGCAATGCCGGAAGAACAAAAGCAGAAATTCCTTGATTATGTACAGGAGGAGTTAGAAGTTAGGATAGGAGAGCGTATCTCTAGGGGATTAACAGAGGAGCAGCTCAACGAATTTGACCAGATATCTGATCCAGGAGAAGCTGCAAAATGGTTGGAGAAAAACCGACCAGATTATAGAGAAATAGTGAACCGCACGATTGAAGATATGAAGGCAGAAATACGTGCTAATCGCGATAAATTGGTTCGCCCAAATTAGTGCTTGTTGCCATTGAGGAAGCTTTTAACATCCATTGGTTTTCGGCCTTCTGGCTGGATTTTGTCTATTGCGATTATTTGCCCGTCTGAACATTTTAGTTTTAAAGGTGCGTTCTCGCCCGTCTTCATGATGTGGGCCTCTAAAATGATGCAATTTTGGCCGTAGAAGGCATATTTTGGCTTAGGGAAGACTTGAAAAGCAATGATTTTGCGTAAGGTTTTGGTTGCAGAGTCTTTCTCGGGTGAAAGGAAAGACATTGATTTATCTAGTTTACCACAAAAAGTAGCTTCGTTATCGTTTTGTTCTGTTGGGGTGGGTAAGTTTTTAAGGTTTTGACATAGCCAGGTGGCCCCAGCTTCGGCTAGGGATTTATAGATAAAATCTTTATTTAATGGAAGGTTTGTTAGAGTTGTCTGCCAATATATTGGTCCGGCATCCATTTTTTTGGCTAATTTCATGATTGAAACGGAAAAATTATCGTTTCCGGCTAAAATAGCGCTTTCGATAGGGGAAGCCCCACGATAGAGAGGTAACAATGAGGGGTGGATATTTAAGATTCCTTCGGGCTCAAATAGCTCTAAAATTGTTTCGGGGATTAAAACCCCAAATGACGCTAGAACGCCGTGGACGCTAGGATTTGCTAGTTTGAGCTGGCGCACTTCTTCTAAGTCTTCTTTTGCTCTTGCGTGGTAAATAATATCAAATTTTAGTTCCAACACTTTAAGGGCATAGTTTGCTAGTGGCCCGTTACCGAAAAATATGATTTTATCTCTGTTGTTTTGCATCTTTTTCCTGTATAAGTTTTTTACTCACCCCATAGTTTGGGGTTGTTTAGAATCTCTTTCTCATAGTCTTTGATTGGCACCAAATCGCCTTTGTCATTCATCTTAAAAAACGCATCTGGCTCGTTTTTAATGTGATCGATAAACAAAATGCCATTTAAGTGATCTATTTCGTGAAGGAGCGTGCGGGCTAGCTCGTCTTTGGCTTTAATACGTACCTCTGTCCCATCCTCTAGTTTTGCTTTTACTCTAACTTTGGTAGCCCTTGGGACCATGCCATAGATTGAGGGAACGGAAAGGCATCCCTCGTAATCGGTTTTTATTTTGCCTTCGGCTCGAATGACTTCTGGGTTGATAAGAGCGGTGAAGGATGCGTTTTTCTTGTTTTCCATATCATCTCGAATGATAATAATACGCTTATTAACCCCCATTTGAGGGGCGGCCATTGCGGCTGAAAGCTCGTAAGGGTGCTTAGTCTCCCAATCTAAAGAGAGTTTTCTCATATCGGCGATGATTTTTAGGATATCGTCGTCGATAGCGCGGACTTTTTCTGACTTCTCCCTTAGCCTTTTGTCTGGCGTGGTAATGATTTTCATAAGCCTATTATATCATATTTTAGGGGTAGAAGAAATATCTGATAACTGTACTAGGCGATTATTAATCTAGTGGAATCAAGATCATAATCCTTTAGTGCTACGCTTTTAATGGTGGGATCTTCGTATGTATTGTAATAGTAGGTTTTTGTTCTAGAGGAATAACCTCCGGTGTAGATGGTTTTTTCGAAGGAGCCGTCAATTGCTACGGCGGCGCCGTCAATCATGGCGACTCCGGCTAGGGTATGGAAAAGGCGAGAAATGTTTGATGCTTCGTCTTTTTGGGTTGGGTAATGGGTGTTAAGGTATGCGGCCCTAACAAAACGAGAAGGCGGATAATAGTCGCCTGGAAGGCCCTGCATGAGAGAACCGCTACCAAATGCTTTCATTGAAGCTTTGCCCCACTTTACCTCTTTTGGCATATTGGGGAATAAATTCATGTAGTTTCGCAAATTCTCTTTGTGCCAGTCGTAACTTGGTTGGTTTGTTAAAATATCCACGTCGTTTTTAAAGACTTCCATGCCATTTTTAGTGTATTCGACGACTATTGAACGCTTAGAGTCTGCGATAATCCAATGTAGTTCGGAAACTGAATAATTTTGATTGATTGGTTTTGCTACAATCGCTACGTCTTTAAGTGTTTTTTCGACGTCATCCACAGATGTAAAATTTAGCGCTACCCAGGTTGGAAATTCGTATGTTGCGACGTTGATTTTGCCATCGATGGCGCTTGGGGCGTAGGAGGCGTAACCAGGGAAATTTAGGCCGGCCACTGCTAGGCCATGTTCGTTGGCGCAATCGAAATAAAGAGGAGCGTCTTCTGCTATGATTGCCATGCCGACAAGGGCTGGAGAATTAGCCATTTCTCCCAGAAAAGCTGACTTGTATTTGTATCCTCGCGGTGTGATGACTACTTTTTGGCCATAGCTTTCTGTCCAGTCTAAATTGCGACCAAAATACATATTTCCGTTTGCGTCATCGAATCTTATCCCCGTGCACATTGGGTCCTCCGTTTTGATTATGCTTATTATGATTTTAGCATAAAAATATTCATAACTAAAAAAGTGCAGCGAGTTTTTATAGGAGGCTCGGCGGATCTAATGTGATTTTAAAATTTTGATCTAAATTTTGACAGGCCCTAGTGAGCTCTTTTCTAGAGGTAGAGCGAACAATGATTTGCCAGGTGTATCCTTTAGTTGTGCGTTCATGAAAAGCTGGCATGGGAGGAGAAATGATAAGTTTATGATTAGAGCTTAGGTGTGTGGCTAATG